>CALXGL010000055.1 GCA_944387825.1 uncultured Oscillospiraceae bacterium
TTGCACTTCATGTTCTCAAGAATGTGGAGAAAATCCATGAATTCTCTGGGTTTCAAGCCTTTCAGCCCCTTTCGGCTATGATATTATCACGCTGCGGGGCAAAACGCAATCTTTTACGGAAGTGACGACATGATAAGACTCTACAACGGATATATAATGCCCATGACGGCGGACTGCTCCATAGTCCCGGGCGAGATATGGACGGACGGGGACAGGATTGTCCACGCCGGGCCCGCCGGGGGCCTGGTGCGGCCGGCCTTTGAGCGCGAGATAGACCTGCGCGGCGGGCTTGTGATTCCCGGCTTCAAGAACGCGCACGCGCACTCGGCCATGACCTTCCTGCGCTCCTACGCCGACGACCTGCCCCTGCAGAGCTGGCTCTTCGACAAGGTCTTCCCGCACGAGGCGAAGCTGACGCCGGAGGCCGTCTACGCCTTTACACGGCTGGCCATACTCGAGTACGTCTCCGGCGGCATCACCGCCTGCTTCGACATGTACTTCCACCGCGAGGCCTACGCGAGCGCAAACATCGACCTGGGCTTCCGCACGGTCATATGCGGCGCGCTCTCCGCGGGAGACAGCCTCAGCACGGCGGCGGACGACTATGAGAGGTTCAACAAGCTGCACCCGCTCATAGGCTACCGCCTGGGCGCGCACGCCGAGTACACCGCCGACGAGGAGCTGCTGCGCGGCCTCGCCGGGCTCGCGCACGAGTACAGGGCGCCCTTCTGGGCGCACAACTCGGAGACGAAGAGCGAGGTGGCCGGCTGCTACGAGCGCCACGGCATGAGCCCCACGGCCTACTTTGACTCACTGGGCCTCTTCGACTACGGCGGCGGCGGCTTCCACTGCGTCTGGTGCGACGAAAACGACATGGATATCTTCAAGCGCCGCGGCCTCTGGGCGGTCACCTGCCCGGCCAGCAACGCCAAGCTCGCGAGCGGCGTCGCCCCCCTGGGCAGGCTGGCCGCGCGCAATATAAAGCTCGCCGTCGGCACAGACGGCCCGGCGAGCAACAACGCCCTCGACATGTTCCGCGAGATGTACCTCGCCTGCGTGCTGCAAAAGCTCGCGAGCGGGGACGCTGCGGCCTGCCCGGCGGAGAATATGCTCTACGCCGCCTGCTCCGCCGGCGCGCGGGCCATGGGCCTTCCGGACTGCGACAGCCTCGCGCCCGGCAAGCAGGCCGACCTGGCCGTAATCGACCTCGACCGGCCCGGCATGAGGCCCATACACGACATGGCCAAGAACCTGGTCTACGCCGGGACGCGCGACTGCGTGCGCCTCACGATGATAGCGGGCCGGGTGGTCTATGAAAACGGCGAATTCCCCGGCGCGGACGCGGAGGAGATATACGCCGGGGCGGAGAAATATACGAAGGAGATTTGCGGGCAATGACTCTCGAGGAACGCATAAGCGAGTGGGTTGACGCGCACGAGGCGGAGCTCCTGCGCGACATAGCGCGCATTGTCGCCGTGCCCAGCGTGCGCGGCGAACCCTGCGGGGGCGCCCCTTTCGGTCCCGGGCCGCGCGCGGCGCTCGACGAGATGCTCCGCCTCTGCGGCGAATACGGCTTCAGGACCGAAATCTACGGCGGCGCCATGGGCAGCGCGGACTTCTCCGACGCGCCTGCCGCGCTTGACATACTCGCGCATCTGGACGTCGTAGCCCCCGGCGGGGGCTGGGACAGCGACCCCTATAAGGCCGAGCTGCGCGGCGGCTGCCTTTACGGCCGCGGCACAGACGACGACAAGGGCCCGGCCGTGATGGCGCTCTACGCGCTGCGCTGCCTGAAGGAGCTGGGCGTGGAGCTCGCGCGCGGCTGCCGCCTGCTCTTCGGCACCGACGAGGAGAGCGGCTCCGGCGACCTGCACTACTACTACGACGGCCACGCCCCCGCGCCCAACACCTTCACGCCGGACTCGGGCTTCCCCGTCTACAATGTGGAAAAGGGCACATACCGCGCCGTTATCGAGCGCTCCTGGCCCGCTGAAATCGCCGGAGCGCGTATCGTCTCCGCGCGCGGCGGCTTTCGGATAAACGTCGTCCCCGCCGAGGCCGAGGCCGAAATAGCCGGACTCGACGCGCCCGGCGCGCTCTCGTTCGGCTCAGCGGCGGCTGACAGCTGCGGAGTGGAGCTGCTGGCCGAGGACCTGCCCGGCGGCTGCAGAATCCTCGTGCGCGGACGGCAGGCCCACGCGGCCTCGCCCTGGGACGGCTGCAACGCCGTCACGGCGCTCCTGGAGGTGCTCGCGGCCCTGCCGCTGGGCGGCGCGGCCTGGGAGAGCGTGCGCGCCCTCGCCCGCGTCCTGCCCCACGGCGACTGGCGCGGCAAGGCCGCAGGCATTGCCCAGGCGGACGGGCTCTCCGGCGAGCTGACCATCTCCGCCAATATATTCGAGCTGGGCGGGTGCTCGCTCCGGCTCGACTGCGACGCGCGCGTGCCGCTCTGCGCCGACGAGGCCAACTGCCGCGCCGTCTTTGAGCGCGCGCTCGGCGGCGCGGGCTTCGCCGTCAGCGGCGATATGGAGCCGGGACACCACACGAGCGCGGAGGGCGCCTTCGTGCGCACCCTGCTCGCGAGCTACGAGCGCTTCACCGGCCTCGCGGGCGAGTGCCGTTCCACCGGCGGCGGCACCTACGTCCACGGCATCCCCGGCGGGGTGGCCTTCGGCGCTTCCATGCCGGGCTTCGACACGCGGCTGCACGGCGCCAATGAGCGCATCCGCGTGGCCGACGCGCTCACCGCCTGCAAGATATTCGCCCTGGCCATAGCCGGGGTATGCAAATAAAGGAGGACAAAACATGATAACCAGGAACGCAGACCGCGAAATCTCCGTCCGCGAGCACGCCTTCGGCGGCACGGGCCGCATGTACGGCCGCGTCATAGCCGCCGAGCAGACCATGTACGGCAAGAACCGCCTCTTCAACCACGTCTGTCTCGAGCCAGGCGACGAGGTCGGCTGGCATGTGCACAGCGGCGACGGCGAGGTCTACTACATTCTCTCCGGCGAGGGCGAATACAACGACAACGGCGACGTGACCACCGTCTATCCCGGCGACGTCACCTGGACCTCCGACGGCGAGGGCCACAGCATAAAGCCGGCGGCGGGCGGCCGCCTTGAGTTCATTGCCCTCGTCGTGTACAGCAAATGAGCGACAGCCTTGGTTCCAGCTTCAGGCGCGTCTATGAGCGCCTGAAGCTGGAATTCTACCGTGAAGTCTACTCCGCGTCGCACGAGGAGGGCATGCCCCTCTCGGCGGTCGAGGCCTTCTCGCTGGAGGTCATAGACCAGCTTGGCAGGCCGACAATAGGCCAGTTCGCGGAGTTTTTGAACATTTCGCGCTCGAACGCGACATATAAGGTCGCCAATCTCATCCGGCTGGGCTTCGTAAAAAAGGAGCGCTCCGGGCCGGACAAGCGCGAATATTATCTCGTGCTGACGGAAAAGTACCGCTCCCGCGCCGCCCTGCTGGACGAATACGTAGCAGCTCTCGTGGAGCGTATACGCGCCCGCTTTACGCCTTCCGAGACGGCAGAGTTCGCACGTATGCTCTCCGTTATCTCCAATGAACTCATGGAAGACAGCTCCCCCGCCGCAAAGGACCTTTAAGGCTCTGAACAGCCTTTTTCAACAGTCAAAGCGCCGCCCAAAAGGGCGGCGCTTTGACTTGCGGATTATTCGAAGAGGTACACCCTCAACTCGTAGGGCCGGGCCGTGAAGGCGTTGTTTACCGTGACGTTCAAATCGTGGTTTTTGAAGATGAGCTCGCCGCTGTCGAGCCGGAAGTCCTCGGGGCAGGTGAAATAGGTCTCCTTTGCCACGAGCGAGGCGATGACAAGCAGCCTGCGCCCGGCCAGCTCGCGGCAGTATACGTAGAAGTTCGGGCTCTGCGGCAGGTATTCCGTATACGTGCCGTCGCGGACTATGGGGTCGCGCTTCCGGAAGGCTATGAGCTCGCGGTAGAAGTTGAGCAGCGAGTCCGGGTCGGACTCCTGGGCCTCGACGTTGACGCTGCGGCAGTTCTCATTGACGTAGAACCAGGGCTCGCCCTCTGTGAATCCGGCGTTCGGGCCGTCGCTCCACTGCATGGGCGTTCGGGCGCTGTCTCGCTCGCTTTCCTGCGTCAGTCTCAGCACCTGGTCCTCCGAGAGGAATTTGAGTGCCTTTCGCGCCTGGCCGCGGGTCAGCACATCCGGATACATGTCTATGCGCGGCAGACGCAGGTTGGTCATGCCGATTTCCTGGCCCTGATAGACAAAGGGCGTGCCCTGCAGCAGCATGTATACCGCGGCCAGGGCCTTGCCGCTCTCCGTGCGGTAATCCTCGCTGCCGTAACGGCTTATGATACGCGCGTGGTCGTGATTTTCCAGGTACAGGGCGTTCCAGCCCTTTCCGGCCAGCGCGGTCTGCCAAGCGGACAGGGCGCGCTTGAACTTCTTGACGCTGAAGCGGCCCCTCAAAAAGTCCGTGCCCGTGCAGTCGGCGCGCATGTGGTCAAAGGTGAACATCATGTCCAGCTCGCCGTTTTCGAGGAACTCGACGGCCTTTCCAAGCGGCACGGCGTCCGCCTCGCCTATTATGCAGCAGTCGTAACCGCTCACGGCGTTGCGGTAAAAGCGCAGGTAATCGTGCAGGTTGGGGCCGGCGGCATATTTGCGCAGGCCGGTTGCGGCCAAGCGCTTCGGCAGCTCGTCGGGCAGGCCGCGCGGCTTGGAGATGTACACAATCGCGTCCTCGCGGAAGCCGTCCACGCCCATGTCGAGCCAGAAGCGCATGATGTCGGCGACCTCGCGGCGCACGGCGGGATTGTCGTGGTTGAGGTCCGCCTGCTCCGGCGCGAAGACGTGGAGATAGTACTCCCCGACCTCTTCGTCATATTCCCAGGCGCTGCCGCCGAAGAGGCTGTCCCAGTTGTTGGGCGGTTTGAGCGAGCCGTCCCTGTACCGGCGGCTCTCGCGCCAGAAGTAGTAGTCGTGGTGCGGGTCGGCCCTGTCCCTGCCGAGCCTGAACCACTCGTGCGCGGTCGAGGTGTGGTTCACCACCAGGTCCATGAGGACGCGGATGCCCCGCTCGTGCGCGCCGTCGAGCACCTTTTTGAATATGTCCAGGTCGCCGTATTCGGGGTTGATATTCCGGTAATCGGAGACGTCGTAGCCGAAGTCAAAGTTCGGCGAGGGATACAGCGGCGAGAACCATATGGCGTCGGCGCCCAGGCTCTTTATATAGTCGAGCTTCGCGTATACGCCGTACAGGTCGCCTATGCCGTCCCCGTTGCCGTCGCAGAAGCTGCGCGGCCATATCTGGTAGATAACTGCATCCTTATACCATTCGCTGTTGGACATACGGATCACCTCTGCGTGAAGGGCATGTGTTGTTTATACGTCCCGGCGGCTCACAGCTCGTCGAGTATTTCGCGGCGCTTTTCCTCATATTCTTCGTCGGTTATGAGCCCCTTGCCGCGCAGCTCGGCGAGCTTTGTCAGGCGCGCCTCGGGGTCGCCGGAATCGTCCTGCGCCCCGGGGGACGGCGCGGCCTCGTCCTCAATCTTTATCTCGGGGCCGATGTACTTCTTGCCGAAGGCCATGTAGCCGTTGTAGACGGCGATGCCCAGGGCGAGGAGCGTCCAGATTATGCCGAACGCGCCGAAGTTGGGTATCACGACCGTGACGCCGAGGACGACGAAGAGCGCGCCTCCCGCGAGGCCGATGCCCGCCTGCGCCCGGCTGGGCCGGTAGGTCACGCGCCTGCGTCGGTTGAAATTATTGGGGTTGTTGAAGTCGTTGAAGC
>CALXGL010000056.1 GCA_944387825.1 uncultured Oscillospiraceae bacterium
CGCTCCTTGCCTATCTCGTTGTTGAGATAGTCCACCTCCGCGCTGGTGCGCCCGTCGTTCCAGAGGATGGCGGGGCGTATCACATTGTCGTCGGCGTCGAGCGCGACGAGGCCGTGCATCTGGCCGCCGGCGCCTATGCCCGCGACAAGCGAGGCGTCGAAGCCCGCGACAAGCTCGGGCACGCCCTCCATAACGGCCCTTCTCCAGTCCTCGGGGTTCTGCTCGCTCCAGCCCGGGTGCGGGAAGGAGAGCGGATACTCCTTTGAGACCGTGTTGAGCACCGCGCCGCCCTCATCCAGCAGAAGGAGCTTGACCGCGCTGGTGCCGAGGTCGATTCCTATGTAAAGCATACTTATCCCCCATTCCGCCGCTGCGGCCGGTAATAAATTTGTCTGAATTCACCGCCCGGGGTGCCGGGCAAAGGCCCTCTCTTAATACAGTACCCGAACGCCCCGGTATTGCGGTGTCCCCTATCTCTATTTTATAAGTTCCTTTATAAAAGTCAATAAAAAAATGCATATCAAAAACAGATTCAGTGAAACTATTAAAAATTACAAACATAGTTTTGTGCAATCCGACGTGCCGTAATTTGGACGTTTCTGAGCGTAATCCTATACTTTATGGCGCAGTTTTTCTTGCCTGGACCCTTTATTTCTTCCCGGGGCGTTGTAAAATGGAGAAAATATGATAAAATATATAATATAAGGTTGATTAACTAAATATTATTTATGAAAGTTGAGGCTTTACACCTATGGACAGCGCATTGACCGAAAGGCGCAGACAGACACGCAGCAACATTTACCGCTGCCTGTATGAGACCTCCGGATTCTGCACCCGGCAGACTCTCGCATTAGCGCTTGGATACAGCCTGCCAACAATATACCAGAATCTTTCCGAGCTTGTGGACATGGGGCTTGTGCGCTACAGCGGAGAGGCGCAGAGCACGGGAGGACGCCGCGCCGCCGGGCTGGAGATAATCCCCGACGCCCGGATGGCGGTGGGCATCAGCGTCACGGCTGACGGGCTCCGTATTGCCGCCGCCGACCTGAAGCTGCATGAGCTCGCGCAAAGTTCGGTAAAAATGGACTTCTTTGGCAGAAGTCTTCAGTACATAGGCCGGGCAGCGGCAGAACAGCTCGAGCTGTTTCTGGACCGCGCCGGGCTTGACCGCTCGCGCATGCTCGGAGTCTGCATAGCTCTTCCGGGGATTTTCACACCCGACCGCAGCCGCGTGCTTTTTGCCCCGACTCTGCAGCTCTCGGGAGAGCCACTGGACGATCTCTACAAGAGCATCCCCTATCCCTGCTGCGCGGCAAATGACGCCACCCGCAGCGGGCACGCCGAATGGTTTGCGCGCGGCGCAAAGGTGGATATGGCATACCTGTCGCTGGAGAGTGGTATCGGCGGCAGCGTATTTATCGGCGGCGCGCCTTATCTGGGCAGCAATCATCGCAGCTGCGAGTTTGGGCATATGTGCATCGTCCCCGGAGGTCTGCCCTGCAGCTGCGGAAAGCAGGGCTGTCTGGAATCCTACTGTTCCCTGGACCGCATAAGCAGGAAGCTCGGCCTGACGCCCGCACAGTTTTTCGATGCCCTAGAACGGCACAACCCGGAGTACGGCCTTCTGTGGTCCGACGTTCTGCAGCATTTGGCCATAGGGATAGCAAATATACGCATGGCCTTTGACTGCGACATAGTGCTCGGCGGGCAGCTGTCTCAGTATCTGCCGCCTTACATGAACCTGCTCAGGGAAATAGTGGCCGCCAACGACCCTTTTGGCGGGAACGCCTCCTTCCTCTCGCTCAGCGTGCTTGGGGGACGTTCCGTGCCTCTGGGCGCGGCACTGTATTATATAAATGAGTTTCTGGACAGCATCTGACCTGCCGCCGGGTGGGGATAAGAGAGGTCCCGCAGCCGCTGGGGCTGCGGGACCTTACGCCGTTATTTGCCCGTAAATACCGGCGGGCGCTTTTCTAGAAACGCGTGTATGCCCTCGCGGAAGTCGTCGGTTTTCGCGAGAGAGCTGACCTTTTCGACCTCAAGCTCGAGGTATTCCTCAAGGCCGTCGTAAACGCTCTTGTTCATGAGAGCCTTGAGCCAGGCGTAAGCCTTGGACGGTCCGGCGGCATACTGCGCGGCCAGGGCGCGGGCGCGCTCTTCAAGCTGCTCAAGCGGGCAGACCTCGGCGACGAGGCCCAGGCGCGCCGCCTCCTCGGCTTTGACCGGGCGGCCGGTGCTCATGATTTCAAAGGCCTTTTGAGCGCCTATAAGGCGGGGCAGCGTATAAACGCCGGCGGTATCGGGGGCGAGTCCAATCTTGACAAAGGCCTCAACAAACTTGGCGTTTTCGGCGGCGAGTACGTAGTCGCAGGCAAAGGCGAGGTTGGCTCCGCCGCCCGCCGCGGCGCCCTGCACCGCGCAGATGACCGGCTTGAGCATACGCCGTATCGCCAGCACCAGCCTGCCTACGCGGCCGCCCAGCTGCAGGTCGGCGTCCGGCTTGTCTATCTCGGCGGCCATGTACCTTATGTCACCGCCGCCGCAGAAAGCGCGTCCGGCGCCTGATATTATGACGGCGCGCACGTCGTCGCGCCCGGCGCACTCGTTCACAGCCTCTATGAGCTCCTCGGCCGCGGCGGCGCTCAGCGGGTTCAGGTGTTCGGGACGGTTGAGCCTGATCTCGGCCACTCCGTCTCCGACTGTGAAAATAATGTAGTTGTAATCCATGTCGGCGCTCCTTTCGCTTACTGCTTTCAGAGTAAACGCACACGCCGAGGCCTGTCAACAAACAGGACGTTGCACCGCTTAAAGCGTCAGTTTAAATCAGGCCCTTTTCGCGGAGGGATTTTATCTTCTCCGCGCCGAAGCCCAGGAGCTCTTCAAGTATCATGTCCGTATCCTGGCCCAGGGACGGCGCGCCGCGCCAGACCCTGCCCGGGGTTTCGGAGAGCTTGGGCGCTATGCCGAAGGCGGTAACAGGCGAGCCGACGGTCTGGTCCTCGTAGCTTATCCAGTCCCCCCGGCTTTTGAAGTGCTCGTTTGCAAAGACGTCCGCGGAGTTGTTGACCTTGGAGCAGGGCACCTTGGCCGCCTCCATTATTCTCTCCATCTCCGCCGCAGTATGCGCGGCGCACCATTCCACTACCCTGTCGTTGAGCTCGCGTCCCCTGGGGCTCGATACGGCGGCCTCGCAGGACGAGCAGTCCTCATAATTGAAGTAGTCCAGATCCAGGCCCATGGCGCGCAGGCAGCGGCCGTATACGCCCGGCCCGAGGGCGCCCAGAGCCACGAGGGCCCCGTCGGAGCTCCTGAAGAGATTGTACGGCTGGAAAGCCCCCGCGGCGTTGCCGCTGCGCTCCACCACGCAGCCGTTCATGCTGTACTTCGTGTATGTGCCGCACATATACTGCGCCATCGCCTCAAACTGGGCCACGTCCACAACCTGTCCCCTGCCCGTCTTCTGCGCGGACGTATACGCCGCGAGAGTGCCGAAGAGGGTTGAAAAAGCGCTTACAAAGTCGTTCAGATAGGGCTTCGCGACCACCGGGTCCCGGTCCGCGTAGCCCTGCAGGTACAGCCAGCCGGAGAAGGCCTGGCCCACCATGTCATAGCTGGCGCGGCCGCAGACGTTCGGCAGCCCGCCGAAGGCGGCGTTGCCCATGCCGCTCACATGGACGATGACCAGCTTCGGATTGGCCTCCATCAGCTCCTCGTCCCGGATGCCCAGCTTCTCGAGCCAGACCATGTTCTCCATATACACGTCGGCCTCGCGTATGAGCCCGAAGAAGACTTCCCTGACCTCCGGGCTGCGCAGATTCAGCTCCAGAGTCATGCTGAGCTTGTTGCGCGCCAGCTGAGCCCAGGCTGTGCCGACCTGTTTGCCGTTCACCTCGGCGTAAGGCGCGAGCGTGCGCAGCGTGTCTCCGACGCCCGGGCGCTCGATGTGTATGACCTCCGCGCCGAAGTCCGCCAGCATCGTCGCCGCATACGGCATGGCGATAAGCGAACCGGTCGATACGACGCGCATGCCGGCAAAGGGTCCGTACTCCGGAATAAGCGACCCGTGTTTCCCCATAATCTGTCTCCCTTTTTCTCAAAAGCTGTCCGCCCGGCTGCCGGGCCGCAAGCGGTATTTTACACCCTTGCGCCCCAAAAGTCCAGCAGCGGACAGCTTTTGCCGGCCTTATCAGGCGTCGATCTCGCGCATGAGGTTCACCATTTCTATCGCTCCCTCGGCGCACTCTCCGCCCTTGTTGCCGGCCTTGGAGCCGGCGCGCTCTATGGCCTGCTCTATATTTTCGGTGGTCAGGACACCGAACATGACGGGCAGGCCGGTCTCAAGCTCCACGGCGGCTATACCCTTCGACACCTCGCTGCACACGTAGTCGTAGTGGCTGGTGGAGCCGCGTATGACCGCGCCGAGGCAGATTACGGCGTCGTATCTGCCGCTCCTCGCCATGCGTTTGACAACGACGGGAATCTCGAACGCGCCCGGCACCCAGGCCACGGCCACGTCGTCCTCATCCACGCCGCGGCGCCTGAGCCCGTCGAGCGCTCCGCCCAGCAGGCGGGATGTTATGAATTCGTTGAAACGCGAGCAGACTATGCCCACGCGGATGCCGCTGCCCGTAAGCTTGCCTTCAAAGGTTTTCATTTGTTTACCGTCTCCTTCTGTTCGTAGTTGAGTATATGTCCCATGCGGTTTTTCTTGGTAAGCAGATATCTGAGATCGTAGCGCGTGGCCTCAACCTGTATCGGCACGCGCTCTTTTATCTCCAGCCCGAAATCCGCGAGCTGATAGACCTTGTCCGGGTTATTCGTCATCAGGCGCATGGTGCGCACTCCGAGGTCGCGCAGAATCTGCGCGCCTATGTAATACTCCCGCTCGTCGGGTGCGAAGCCCAGGGCCACGTTGGCCTCAAGCGTATCCATGCCCTGTTCCTGCAGCTCATAGGCCCTGAGCTTGTTTATGAGGCCTATGCCCCGGCCCTCCTGGCGCATGTAGAGCACCACGCCGCGGCCCTCGCGCTCTATGCCTCGCAGGGCGTTGGCCAGCTGCTCGCCGCAGTCGCAGCGCAGCGAACCGAAGGTGTCGCCCGTGAGGCACTCGGAGTGCACGCGGCAGAGCACGTCCTCTCCGCCGCCTATCTCCCCCTTTACCAGGGCTACGTGGTGTTCGCCGTTGAGCCTGTTTATGTAGCCGATGGCGCGGAAATCCCCGTACCTTGTCGGCAGATGCACGTCGGCCACGCGCTCGACGAGCTTTTCATGGCGCTTGCGCCAGGCTATGAGGTCGCTGATGGCGAATATCTTGATGTCGAAACGCTTCGCGAGCTCCACGAGCTCCGCCGTGCGCATCATCGTGCCGTCTGCGCGCATTATCTCGCAGCACAGGCCGCACTGGCGGAGGCCGGCCAGACGCAGCAGGTCCACCGTGGCCTCGGTGTGTCCCTCGCGCTCCAGGACGCCGTTCCCGCACGCCAGCAGCGGGAACATGTGCCCCGGGCGGCGGAAGTCGCCGGGCCTCGAGTCCGGTTCAGCGCACATGCGCGCCGTTACGCCGCGTTCGGCCGCAGATATGCCCGTCGAGGTGGAGATGTGGTCGATGCTTACGGTGAAGGCCGTCTCGTGATTGTCCGTGTTGTCGCTCACCATCTGCGGGAAGTGCAGCCGCTCGACGTACTCCGCGCTCATGGGCATGCAGATGAGCCCCTTGCCGTAAGTGGCCATGAAGTTGACGTTCTCCGTGCTGGCAAACTCAGCCGCGCAGATGAAATCGCCCTCGTTCTCGCGCTCGGGATCGTCCGTTACGAGAATGATACGCCCCGCGCGCAGCTCTTCGAAGGCCTCCTCTATTGTGTTGAATTCATAAGCCATAGCTTTTCATCCTTTCAAAAGCCGTTTTTAAGCAAAAGCTCCATTGTGACTCCGCTTTTCTGTTCCGCCGCCGGACACATAAGCTTTTCGACGTATTTGCCTATGATGTCCGTCTCCAGATTGACCTCGTCGCCGGGCCCTTTTGTGCCCAGGGCGGTATTTGCGGCCGTGTGCGGGATGACCGAGACGGCAAAGCCCGTCTCCGTCACGCGCGCCACCGTGAGGCTTATGCCGTCCACGGCGACGGAGCCCTTCTCGACCACATAGCGCAGCAGCGGTTTATCCGCCTCAATCACGTACCACACTGCGTTGCCGTCGCGGCTGAGGCTTTTTATGAGGCCCGTACCGTCCACGTGCCCGGCCACGATATGCCCGCCGAAGCGCCCGTTTGCCGCCATCGCGCGCTCCAGATTGACCGCCGTACCGGGTTTGGCGCGTTTCAGAGCAGAGCGATCCAGCGTCTCGTGCATTACGTCGGCGGTAAAGCCGCAGGCGTCGAAGCCGGTTACGGTCAGGCAGACTCCGCTGACGGCGATGCTGTCGCCCACGTGCACGTCCTCAAGCACCGCCGAGGCTTTTATCCTGAGCTCCGCGCTGCGTGCACCGCGGCTCACGCGCTCTATCCTGCCGACCTCCTCGACTATACCCGTGAACATCAGACCGCCTCGCTTTCTATGAGCACGTCCTCTCCCATGCGCTCTACGTTCAGTATTCTGAATCCGGGACCCGCATCCGGCGCCGCAAAGCCGCGTCCGCCCACGGGGGACTTGGCAAACGCGCCGCCCAGGAGCTTGGGCGCGACGTACGTGTATACTTTTTTCACTATGCCCGCCTCGAGCGCAGACCAGTTGAGCGTACCGCCGCCTTCTATGAGCAGGCCGTCGATTTCCCTGGCGCCCAGATCCCTCATGAGAGTGCGAAGGTCTATGTGCCCGTCTTTTTCGGGCGTGCGTATTATCTCCGCGCCCGCGTCGAGATACGGAGCGTACCGGTCCTCATCGGCGCAGGCTGTGGCGATTATGAGGGGGACGTCCCCCGCCGTGCGCACAAGCCGGGACGTCAGCGGCGTGCGCAGGCGGCTGTCGCAGATAATCCGCACGGGGTTTCGCCCGTTCGGCATGCGGCAGGTGAGCAGCGGGTCGTCGGCAAGCACCGTGCCGACGCCGCACATTATGCCGCGGTATTTGCCGCGGAGGGTCTGCACATGCGCGCGCGACGCCTCTCCGCTTATCCACCTGGATTCGCCCGTGTAGGCCGCTATCTTGCCGTCGAGCGTCATCGCATACTTGAGCACGGCGAAGGGCGTCTTCGTGCGGATGTAGTGGAAAAACACCTCGTTGAGCGCCACACACTCCTCTTCGAGCACATGCTCCTCGACCTCCACGCCGGCAGCGCGCAGTATTTCCAGCCCTCTGCCCGCCACCAGCGGGTTGGGGTCGCCGCAGCCCACGACCACGCGCGCTATGCCCGCGTCGAGCAGGGCCTCGGTGCAGGGCGGCTGCCTCCCCGTGTGGCAGCACGGCTCGAGCGTGACGTACATCGCCGCGCCGCGCGGGTCAGCCCTGCAGCTTTTGAGCGCGTTCCGCTCGGCGTGCGGGCCGCCGCAGCGCTCGTGCCAGCCCTCGCCTATTATTTCTCCGTTTTTAACTATCACCGCGCCCACCATCGGGTTCGGCGAGGTCCAGCCCATGCCCCGCCGGGCCAGCGCAATCGCCCTGTACATGTAAAAAGCGTCGTCCATATTCTGCCTCCAAACAAAAAGCCCCGAAGCCGAGCTTCGGGGCAGACGGTACGTCCTCGCGGGCAGAGGCGCTTGAACGGCGAAATAAAAAAGCCTGAAACGGAAAACCGTCTCAGAGCTCGTCAAAGCGCGGGAAAACGCCCGCCGAATCTTCTTCCATCCAGACTGTAACTGTCGGTACCGGAATCTCACCGGTTCCTGCGCTCACGCGCTCGCGGACTATACCGCCGATCGGGAATTTCACCCTGCCCTGAAGACCAGATATTAACTTCGTGCCTATATTACCCCCATCCCACCCGCTTGTCAATGGCAAATTCACAGGTGTACTGTTGCGCCTGTTAGTTTAATTCGTCTCAATCGTAATGAGCATGTTTGGCGCAGGAGTGGTGCTGGGCCAATAGGTAATACGCGCTGATTGAGAGCGAGCAATATCGGTGTTGCCTTCCCCGCTCACTTCAACATGCCTCTCGATACATAATCGCGTAAAAGATAGGTCAGCCCATTCAGAAGCTAATAAAGCTTCTGAATGGGCTGGTTCTATCTTTCAAATCGGTTGCCAATCCACATTCCGAGAGCTCCTCCCAGTGCAGCTATAGGCACTGTATAGCTAACAAGCCATCCAATCAAACCGCCGGCAGCGATGCCAGCGATAATGACTACAGCATAATATGTGCGGTTAGGTTCAACCTCTTCGTCATCGGAGTCGAAAATATGTTCCCAGAACTTTTTATTGTATTCAAACATATATCATCAAAGTGCTCCGACGAGTTTCCACCAGGGGACGACGATCGCGACAACAAACACCAGGTACAAAACAAATTTCAACGTGTTTACCTTCATAAAGTCCTTCATGGACCAGTACCCGTATGCGAAAAACAGTAGTGACGGGCCAGTTTCATAGGGAAGGAGGATATAGTCGGTGGACTGTACCAGAGTGTAGGCGGCAGACAGCGGATTGATGCCTATGTTTACAGATAGGCTGGCCAGCGGAACAGCCAGTGCGGCCATGATGCCGAGCGGGGTCATAATAAAGTTTGTGATGTAGCAAAGCATTATTATTCCGAGAATTGCAACAGTAGGGCTAACGTCGGAGAGCATCGGTGAAAGGGTTTCAACAATCAAGTCGCCTAAACCGAGATAAACACCGACTGTTCCGAGGCCGAGAAATGCTACAGTCAGGAATGTCATACCCATATCCACGCTCTTTATGGACTTGGAGGTTGCAACCTCTATTCCCGGGAAGAAGTATATGAACGGGGCGACCATGAAAGCGTAGTTCATGTTCCAGCCGGTGAAACCGCAGGCAATTATATACGCAACTATGAGCACTGTAACTATGGCAGCTTTTTTCTCGCGCTTGGAATCCTTGAACTTGCCGAGCGAGGCATACTGCATCTTTATCTCATCAAGAGAACCAAGTGGCTTCATGTTTTTAGTCTTATAAAGCTTCGTGAGTATGAACACAAAGAGAACAGCAAAAAGCACATGCGGCAGGTTGTGGAACATATACTCGCCTACGCCGAAGCTGAAGCCGTCTATTACCTGTTGGAAGCCGGATATGACTACGCCGCTGGCGCCAGGTGCGTATATGAAATTTCGGCAGCCGACGACGCCGGTAAGGCCGACTATCATGATTATTGAGCCCTCTTTGGAATTTGGCTTGAGCTGCAGAGAACGGCAAACGCCTACAATGAGAATTGCCGCGAGAGCAAATGCGTTGCAGAAAGTGATTACCGCAGCAAGTACGGTTCCTACATATACGCCCCAGACTATGCCAGTAAAACTTCCGCCCAGCTTGATTACCGCTCCATATGCGATTCGTTTTATAAGGCCGCATTCATCCAGCGCCGCTGCCATTACAAAGCAGCCGACCAGGGTGTAAGCCATCTCTTGCGTCCAGCATCCAAACGCCACTTCGAGAGGCGCGACGCCACAGACATAGTAGAGTACGGACACCAACACGCCGGGTATGAGTGGGTTGAAAAGGTCGAACGCGACCGCCAGAATCATCCAAAGTGTAATTGCAATATATGTCCTTATCTGAACGGTGAACACTTCATTTGCCGGTATGAACAGCATGGCAATTGGAAGCGCAAACGTTATAATCCATGAAAACAGGCTTGCGCTTCTGCCGTCAACAGTTACTTTTTTAAGCATATCTTTTTCCACCTCTGTTCTATTTCAAGTTACTGTCCATGACTGCAACCAAGCGTTTTGTAAGTCCGCCCTTGCGAAGCCGGTCCAGTCCTGACGGAATTTCTTTAAAACCGATTTCCTCAACTCGCGGTATTAGATCCCCAGATGCAATCATTGATAGCAGGTCCTCTATATCTTCGCAGTCTCCTCCACCGCTGCCAATAAGTGTACGGCGGTGGTTAATGAGGTCGTAGGCATTACACCACGACGGTGTCGCCATCCCTACCAGAACAACGCGGCCATTATCTGCTACGGCATTTATCGCTTCGGCGGTTGTGGTTTCTCCTCCGGCCAGGTCGACTATTAGTTCCAGACCAAACTGTGCCAGTTCATGCGGGTGCGACACGACTGCTTTTGCACCAAGTTCCAATGCTATTTTCTGAGCATCGGGGTTGCGGGTAGCAGCATAGACCTCTCCACCCTTCAAGACGGCAGCGCGAAGGCCCCACTGTCCTAAACCACCTATCCCGATAATTCCGGTCTTTGTCCCGGGTTTCATTCCGCCGGCCTTGATAATCGCATGATATGATGTCATGCCGGCGTCCGTCGCAGCAGCCGCATACACGAAGGGCACGCCGTCGGGTATGCGCACAAGTCTTTCTTCGGGCGCTACAGCCTTGGTAGCATATGCACCATCCCTGCCGAAATAGCTCGGGTTCTGGCCACGCGAGTCCTTTGTTGGGCACACTGCCACGCGATCGCCAACCTTGAAGTTCTTGACCTCAGTGCCGACGGCAGAGATAACTCCTGAAAACTCGTGGCCAAGATACGTATGTGGCCAGACAAGGGCACGCCAGGATTCGTCATCCAGCGCACCGACATCGCTATGGCAAAGGCCACAGGCCTTTACATCCACGACAACCATGTCAGGCTCGGGTATAGGGTCGGGCTTTTCTACAAGGATCAGTGGCTTGTGAGTGTCTTGGAATTCCCAGCCTATCATTTGACTACCTCCCTCTTGCCTTACATAACGGCCACAAGGCGCTTGAGCAACCCACCATTGCGCAGGCGCTCCAGGCCTTCCGGAATTTGCTCAAAGGTAATTTCTTCAATATTTGGAACCAGTTTACCTTCGCTTATGATCTTCAGCAGAGCCTCTATATCTTCATTGGTGCCGCCCGCGCTGCCAATCAATGTACGTTTATTGAGAATCAGGTCGTATGCGCGTATGCGTGAGCGGGTTTTCATGCCGACCAGCACGACACGGCCATACTTGGCCACTGCGTTTATGGCCTCCTGAGTGGTTGTCTCCCCGCCGGCAAAGTCAACGATTATCTCACACCCAAACGGCGCCAGCTCGCTTGGGTGCTCAACCGCCGCCTTGGCGCCAAGTACGAGCGCCAACTTCTGCGCTTCTGGGTTTCTGGTTGAAACGTAGACCTCGCCTCCTGCCAATACAGCTTCCCTGACCGCCCACTGCCCCAGGCCGCCTATGCCAATGAGGCCGATTTTCTGCCCCGGCTTGAGGCCGCCGTTGACCATCACAGCGTGATAGGATGTCATTCCGGCATCTGTAGCGGCGGCGGCGTAGGTAAACGGAACATTGTCAGGTATGCGAATAAGTTTTTCCTCGGGTGCTATGGCCAGATTCGCATACGCGCCGTCACGACCGCGATAGCTCGGGTTTTGGCCGCGCGAGTCCTTTGTTGGACAAACCGCTACGCGGTCGCCTACCTTGAATTTTTTTACTTCCGATCCTGCCTGAACAATCACACCCGCGAATTCATGGCCAAGGTAAGTATGAGGGCGGACCAGTTCAAGCCAGGCCTCGTCGTGCAGCACACCAACGTCACTATGGCAGAGACCGCAGGCCTTAACTTCTATTACCACCATATCCGGTTCTGGAATGGGGTCAGGCTTTTCAACCAGGACAAGTGGCTCATGAGTTTTTACAAATTCCCAACCAATCATGTGTTGTACCTCGCTTTCTCAAAAGAATGCTCTCATGACTCCTCACGGACAAAGACCCTGTATTCCGTAATCTTACCGTCCTCATTAGTCCTGCAAACGCCGACGCAAGGCAGCATTTCTCCGCGGTTCACGTCATAATAAACAACGTTGCCATAGGCTGTCCCGATGAAGTTTATCTCCCATTGACCGGGAGCTTCAAAGACCCTGCTCATAGCGGAACGGTATGCCTCTTTGCCGTTCACAATAAAAGGAGGCCGCCCCAGGTCTTGCCCACCCCGGTCATCAAAGTAGAATTCATCGGCGAAGAGAGAGCAGAGCCCATCAAGATTCTTTTCAGCGAGAAATTTGCAGTATTTTTCCAGCAAGTTCATTTACTGCCTCCTTAGTTATAGATACATGGCATAACCGCCATTTGGAGAAACACACTGGCCCGTAAGGTATTTTGCATTGACAATATAAGCCAGGCAATCAGATATGTCCCTTGGTTCACCCAGAAAGCCAAGAGGAACCGCAGCACGGACAGCGTCGGTGCGTTCCTTGGGTTGATCGCGCATCATGTCGGTTACACACAATCCGGGAGCGATTGTATTGGCCCGGATATTAAATTCCGCGTTTTCGCGGGCTATTACACGCATGAAAGCTATTACGCCGGCTTTGGCAACTGCGTAATCTGCTTGAAGACGCATGCACATGTGCGCGGCAACAGAAGATGTACAAACGATGCATCCGTTTTTATATGGCTGCATGTGTGGCAGGACACAGTGAGTCAAATGCATGGAACCCAGCAATTCGATATTTATTAGCCTTGTATATTCCCCGTCAGGTTGATGTTCGTGAAACAGCTTGCCGGTCATAATGCCCGCATTATTGACAAGCACTGCTACCTGATCTCCAAAGGCATTGCACCCTTCATCCACAATCCTCCTGCACTCTTTGTAGCTGGAGACGTCTGCCTGAACAGTTATGGCGCCTGTGCCGTACTTCTTTTTTACTTCTGAGGCGAGCTGCTCTGCCTTCGGAGCGCTTTTGTCCGTAACGTAGTTGATCACCACGTCATAACCCTCACTGGCAAGTTCTCTTACCATAGCTTCTCCGAGTCCGCGCGCTCCACCTGTGACAATGGCGTAACCGGGTATTTTGTGTACTTCTATCATCCTTTCACACCTTTCTTCGCCTGAGTGCCCTGCGAGGCCCCAGATTGATTATGCTCTCGGCAATGGTTTGCAACTTTGTTATGTCATTAATTTAACACGGCATGCTAGTCAGCCGCTACTGTACAAACAACAGAATATAGTTGACAACAATATTGCAAAAATACTATTGCTTAACTACTTCAAAAATGAGATAATGTTAATAATGTGCATTATGAAGCAGGTAAGTAATGGATATCTGGTGCAAATAGTACAAAAAAATACAAGTGGTGTCGCTCGATTTTGAATTCAGGAGGCATATTGTGGCTACACTTCCCGAATTGTTAAAAGCCATCGGATATGAAAATACGCTCTGTCATACTGGAGAGGAACCGATTGACTATATCTGTGCAAGTTTTGCCTTTGCCGGTGAGCTGCCGCAAGCCGACGTGTTATATATCTGTCGGGGCGCGCCTCCGGATAGCTTTTTACGTTTTTCATCCTGCGGATTAATATTTACGGGTACCCAGGTAATTGCATCGCCCTGGCCTGAGGATTTGAAATGTGAGTGGTGTGTCCTCCCTTTTGAGGATATAGACCTGCTGCTCAGCCGCCTTCAGGAAGCAATCGTTTATGATTGTCGCAAAAACCTTCTACGGGAAATGAATCAACGCCTTGTGGTACAAAAGTCCAGTCTTGGAATGGTCGTACGTAGAATCTGTGAGATTATTCAAAATCCGGTTTCGGTATTTGATTCTTCATATTCGGTCCTTGCAATGGAAAGCATGGGATTGCATGTGAAAAACCGGGTTTGGAATATGGCCAAGACCAACGGAAGCTTTCCGCCAGAAGTTGCGGAGGAATTCCGGGACATAATCGGCGACCGCGATATATCTCAGACCCCTTTTCTCTGTACAACTCACGCATGGACAGAAATGCACTGCCTTGTCATGCAGCTTATCTCAACATCTGGTCGGGTCATCGGCAGCATAGCCGTGTATGAGGCGTTTCGTCCTTTCCGTTCCGACGATGTGGGATTAATTGAAGATGCTGCCAGACTGCTCTCGTGCTATCTGGAAGAGAATATGGATGGAGTCCAGCAGTATGACATGATGCTGACCCGTCTTTTAAACGGGGAGCAACCGGAGGTGTCAGATATTGAACGCTGCATGAAGGCGAGCGGACATTCTGACCGGTGCTTTTACCGTCTTGGGTATATTGGGCTATCCGATGACTATGCGAAACAGCGCCAATGCGACTACTTCCTGAGGACTATCTCTTCCGTTTCTGAGGGAATAATTGGTGTTGCCTACCAAAATGACATTGTTTTGCTAATCTCAGCAGACGAATTGCAGAGAATGAAGTCAATTCTGAAAGAACTTATCCATGTGATGGAAAAATATGGGCTCCGTGTAGCATTAAGCGGTTGCTTCCTGAACATTCTGGACGTTTCAAAAATGTTTGCACTGACTAAAAAAGCGTTTGCTAAAAGCCAGGAAATTCTTGGCCCCCAGGTGCTCTATTACGCACAGGACGTACTTTTTTATACTTCGCTGGAAACCATGTCTGAAGAGCAGCTGAAAAGGCTGTACGAAGCGACCCCTTATTCGGTAATTCGAAGTTATGACATTGAACAAAAAACAAACTACTGTGAAACGCTGGTTATTCATTGCAAAAATATGTTTCACAGCTCGCAAACTGCGAATTCCCTGTTTATCCATAAAAACTCACTTTTATACCGCTTGAACCGCGTCAGCACGCTTTTCGGTCTTAATCTTGATGATTTTAATGATATTTTCGAATTCTATAGGGGGTACAAGCTCTCTCTGTATCTCGAATATCTCAAAAGAAACAGAGACACGGATAAAGAATAGTCTGCCAAATGGCATGCCAAGTAAGTACACACAGCGCTCCACCAATTGTGCGACTGTCCAAAACCTGTAAGGTTTTATCGTTCTAAAACACAATAGTTTTTTTATTGGCATACTGCTAGGATATAAGCATAGCAAGCTCTCGGCCACAAAGAATATCCTGTCTCGTCTCTGCGAAGGCGAGGCCGGAACGTATCATGGACAAAGGAGTGTAATATGCCATCTCTTTTTGAAGAATACCAGGTATCTAAGAGCCTGTCGTTGAAAAACCGCCTTGCCATGCTTCCCATGGGCAATGCCTGCATGAACCCGGACGGCTCCATTTCCGACAGGCAGATAGACTTCTATGAGGAGCGTGCCAAAGGAGGGTTTGGGCTGCTGTTTCCCACTGCATGTGTCGTCAATACTGATTATGAAGACAATCCTCCACCTTGTGTGCTCAAAAATTACGCGCAGAGTGTCCGTATAGGGTTGCTGGCTGACCGCGTACACATGTATGGAACCAAGCTCTGTGTCCAGCTTTCAATGGGGCTAGGGCGTGTTTCATCCGGATCTCCAATCATTCCACCCCACGCTCCCAGCAAGTCAAGGTCCTATTGGTTTCCTGATTTGGAAACTATTCCGTTTACCACAGACGAGGTATACAAGCTCATACGCGATTTTGGCATAGCGGCGCGTTTCGCCAAAGCAGCAGGGGCAGACGCAGTTGAATTGCACGCGTATGGCGGCTACATGATTGACCAGTTTCTGTCACCTGACTGGAACCATAGAAACGATGAGTTCGGCGGCACATTTGATAAACGACTGCGCATAGTCAGTGAGTTGCGTGAGCAGGTTATTAAAAACTGCGGCAGCGAATTTCCCATGTTTATAAAAATGACCCCTGACTACAAGTGGAAGTCCGGCGGTCGAACTCTCGAAGAGGGCATAAGACTTGCCAAAGAATTCGACAAAATGGGCTTCGACATGATCCACCTTGAGATGGGCACTTATGAGAACTGGTATTACTCGGTACCTACGATATACCAGGAAGAGGGTTACAACCTGTACATGGCGCGGGCCCTGAAAGAAGCCGGTATAAAGACGCCGCTAATTGCAGGAGGCAAACTGCACAGGCCGGACTTTGCTCGCAAAGTCATAGAAGAAGGCTTGCTTGATATTGTCGGACTCGGTCATCAATGCTTTGCAGACCCCGAGTGGCCAAACAAAGTTCACGATGGAAGAGAGGATGAGATAATCCCCTGCATTGGCTGCAACGAGTGCATAAAGGCCGGCACTACAAAGAAGAATACCAGGTGCGCAATAAATCCGTATGCAGTTGAAGAACGCCGCTTTGCACTCTCCCCAGCAAGGCAGAAGATGGATATTCTGGTCGTGGGCGGCGGCCCCGGCGGTATCGAGGCCGCACTAATCGCAAAGCAGCGCGGATTCGATGTTGAGTTGTGGGAAAAAAGCGATAAATTGGGCGGCATTTTCCGAGCCGCAGGTGTACCCGAATTTAAGCACGAAATACCCTGGTACATCGATGCCGTTAGTCGCCGGCTTGAACGCAGCGGTGTAAAAATTGTGTATAACAAGGAGGCAACTGAGCAGAACATAGTGGAGCGCGCTCCAGATGCGGTTATAATGGCCTACGGTGCCGAGCCCATTGTGCCGCCGATACCAGGTCTCGCGGGCAACCCGATGGTTCGTCCAGCCGTAGACGTATTGCTCAATGGTACAAATGCTAAAAATGTAGTTGTGCTTGGCGCCGGCGATGTAGGATGCGAAACAGCTATGCATCTTACTAGTCTTGGTTGCAAAGTAACTGTCGTTGAAATGGCAGACAAACCGCTGGCCAACTCCACCACAGCACTCAATCAGCATCTTGCCCTGCGAGATCTGTACGATAGCTACAGCGACAGGATAGTAACTCTCTGCTCCACCAAACTAGTCGAGGCGGATGCTCATGGCGTAACCTTGGAAGGAATATCAGGAGACAGGCAGCATATAAATTGTGAACTTCTAATACTTGCAGTAGGATTTAAACCAGACCGCAGCCTTGCCAAAGCCGTCTCAGGCAAAGTTGATAAGGTCATTTGTATTGGCAATACATTGAAGCAGGGAATGGTTATAGACGCCGTCCATAGTGGTTTTCACGCCGCTCGCCTAATCGAAGACCTGCGTGACATTTTGTGTTAGCAGGAACTTCACGAGTTGCCCGTAACGCTCCGATAAATGAATAAAGCAGAGTCGCTTCAATAAACAGCACCCCAGTTGTTAGGCAGCATGGTATGCTGAGTAACAGCTGGGATGCTTAATAATGCTAAAAACCACAGTCAAAAACACGCAGCAAAATTCTAAAAGCAGGCAATTGAAACGATACGGGCAGAACATTTTGGACGTCGTGAAACCGCAGCGAAACTCAGCGCCCGGCACTTTGCGCGTGTTAGCCTGGTGACAGGACCGAAATGCTTTTTGGCAGAACCTTCAACCGCGGACAAGAATGCGAATAACCAGCCGCACAATGACTTTGCTCCATCTTTGCCCAGTTGACAAACTCCGGGCTGCGGTCGCAGGTTATAACCAGCTTTGGCAGGAAAGCAGAAAGCGCAGAAATAATTGATGGCTATGTAAAAACGCATCTTGCATTCAGCCAGAACGGTGAAGAATGTGAGGGTGGCAGGTTAGTATGCCGCACATGTGTGCAGCTGCGGTGAATCTCGCGCGAGATGGTGCTGACGTTCCCGCCGGGCAGGCGTGCGATTTCCCCATAAATAAGTCCGTTGCGAAATATTTTTGTATACAACTGCGCTGTTTTATGGTAAGATAGTAACGGTTCATACAGTCTCCTGACTGGCGATTGGTCTATTGCCACCTCCATTCTACATCAGGCCGACTGTATGAACTTCTTTATTTCCCTACGCTGTTGCACCTGTTAGTTTAGTCCATCTTCAGCAACAAGTCCCGGCGCCTTGGAGGGCGCCGGGACTTGTTTATCCTGAATCTCACCTGAAGATGCTTATCAGCCCGCTGTCGCAGAGGCTGAGCGCCGCGCCTACGCAGGCGTCGTATTTGTCCAGGCTGCTGGTGTGGAGATACTCGTCCACATCATCCTTGATGATTGATATCGCGTCGATTTTCTCTACCAGCGTCTTTTTATATCTGGCCACGAACTGTGATATTTCCCCGCAGATGATTATCTCCGAGCCGAACAGCAGCCGCAGATTGTGTATTGCATAGGCCAGCTTGTCCAGATACTCGTCCCAAATGACCCTGTACTGTTCGTTGCCCTCATCAAGGCCGGCGAAGAAAGCGTCGAGATGTACGGGCGGCCTGTCGGTTTCATTCGCGGTAATGGTCTTGGACGTGTCCAGTCCGTTCGCCTTGTCGACGATTATGGACGTCGAGCAGTAGGCCTGGAAACAGCCCCGCTTGCCGCAGAAGCACTTTGGACCCTCGGCATTCAGCGACATGTGCCCCAGCTGGCATACTCTGGTGTTGATGGCCTTGGTATTTGGATCGCGCGACATGACGCAGCCCTCAATATAGCGGCTGAGGAATATCACGACGGAGTCGCTGTCCACGCTCCCGTACCACAGCCTTGGCACGCCGGCCGCTTCCGCGGTGGTTATGACGTCCGCCTTGCAGCTGAAAAACGACGGTATCTCCTTCTGCGGGACCATGCCCCGCGGCCGCGACTGCATTCCGGCGAGCGCCCAATATTCCGGGTCAAACACGGCGGGCATCGCAATCCTGATGCCGACAATCTTGGCCGTATCGACCTTCGATTCCTCCAGTACGGAGTCTATATACCCGGACAGCTTTGTCCAGTACGCCTTTGTACCGGTATACGGATAGGCCTTGTGGTGCCGGTACAGGATGTCTCCCCCGAAATCAACAATGGCGACAGAAACCGTGTGCGTGCTTACGCTCACTCCCACATTCAGCCTTGCGCCTTTATTCAGGCTTATCAGAGCGGGTTTGCGCCCAACGTAAGATGAAACGCTTCCGCATTCGGCAATATACTCGTGCTTCAGCAGTATTTTGGCGATGTTCGTTATCGTCGGAAGGCTCAGTCCGAGCTCGTCTGCAAGGGCCTTCTTGGTTATGGGCGGCGAATTCCGCAGCGCCATGATTATCTTTCGGGCATTGTTTGCCCGCACGTCAATATTGTTGTTGATTTCAGTCAAGGCGCACTCCACACCCTCATTTTAAAGTACTTTTAATAATACAACAAAGAAGTTGGTTTGTCAATAAAGGGGTGCGGGTCTTTCGCAGGTTGAGACCGCCCTTGAGCGCATTCGGATACGGTGCAAAGTCACGCCATTAGCACCATATATTCCCACGCGCAGCTGCGTACGGCGAAGCGCCCGCCCCGTCCGGGGCAAACGAACCGCAGCCCGGTGAATCCGGTGAAGCACTGACAGCCGTCCCAGCCCACTAGCCCCCTTCATCACCGAGGACGTAAGCGCTGCTCGGGCCGGCATCCACGTGAACAACGGCATACCGGCCCGCAAAGCAGGGTCAGGCGCACCAGATTATTGCAAGTATTTCAAACAAAAAAAGCAGCGAAAACCAGTGCTTTCGCTGCTTTTGACGTATTGCGGTAACTGTTTAACGCTTGCTGAACTGCGGAGCGCGACGGGCAGCCTTGAGGCCGTACTTCTTGCGCTCCTTCATGCGGGGATCCCGGGTGAGGAGGCCGGCTTTCTTCAGGACGGGGCGGTTCTCATCGCCGGCCAGCAGCAGGGCCCGGGCAATGCCGTGGCGCAGGGCGCCGGCCTGGCCGCTGACGCCGCCGCCGGTGACGGTGGCCACGATGTCCACCTTGCCCAGCTGCTCGGTGGTCACCAGGGGCTGACGGACCAGGAGCTTCAGGGTCTCCAGGCCGAAGTAATCGTCGATGTCACGGCCGTTGATGGTGATGGAACCAGTGCCGTTGGGGAACAGATGCACGCGGGCCACGGAGGACTTCCGACGGCCGGTGCCATAGAAATAAGGCTTCTTGCTCTTATACATGATCGTCTACCTCCTGCTTACTCGGCGGCCCAAATCTCGGGCTTCTGGGCGGCGTGCTCGTGCTC
>CALXGL010000057.1 GCA_944387825.1 uncultured Oscillospiraceae bacterium
TGGCGCTGCCCACAAAGCCCAGGGAGCCGCTCTTGGTGTTGCTGCCGGCGTTGGTGGTCATGATGATGACCGTGTTCTCAAAGTTCACCGTGCGCCCCTGCGCGTCGGTGATGCGGCCGTCGTCGAGAATCTGGAGCAGGATGTTCATCACGTCGGGGTGGGCCTTTTCAATCTCGTCGAAAAGCACGACGCTGTACGGCCTGCGGCGTATCTTCTCGGTGAGCTGGCCGGCCTCGTCATAGCCGACGTAGCCCGGGGGCGAGCCGATAATCCGCGAGACGGAGAACTTCTCCATAAACTCGCTCATGTCCAGGCGTATCAGGCTCTCGGGCGAGTTGAAGAGGTCCGCCGCCAGGCGCTTGACGAGCTCCGTCTTGCCCACGCCGGTGCCTCCGACGAAGATAAAGCTCACGGGCTTGCGCTTGGCCTGCAGGCCTACGCGGCTGCGCTTTATCGCTGCGCAGACAGCGTCTATGGCCTCGTCCTGGCCGACGATGTGCTCGCGCAGGCGGTCGCCGAGCTTGCCGAGGCGCTCGTATTCGTCCTCGGTTATGGAACTGGCGGGGATCTTCGTCCACAGCTCTATGACGCGCGCGAGGTTCTCGCGGGTGAGAGTGGGCGTGTGAGCCTTGAGCTGGTTTATCTCGTCGGTCAGCTGCATGATGGTCGTGCGTATGACGGCAAGGCGCTCATAGTGCTCCTCCTGCGTGTCGGCGAGCAGTATGTCGCGCTCGCGGTTGAGGTCGTCTATCTCCTTCTGCGCCAGGTCTATGCGCGCAAGGCTCTTATCCTTGAGGTTGACGTCGGAGCAGGCCTCGTCAATGAGGTCTATGGCCTTGTCGGGGAGGTAGCGGTCGGTTATATAGCGCTCGCTCATGAGCACGGCCTCGCGGCACATCTCGGGCGGTATCCTGACCTGATGGCACTCCTCGTAATAGTGGGCTATGCCCTCGAGTATCCTGACCGAGTCGTCTATGCTCGGCTCGGCCACGGTGACGGGCTGGAAGCGTCGCTCAAGCGCGGCGTCCTTTTCGATGTGCTTGCGGTACTCGGTGAAGGTGGTCGCGCCTATGACCTGTATCTCGCCGCGGCTGAGGGCGGGCTTGAGTATGTTGGCGGCGTTCATGCTGCCCTCGGCGTCGCCCGCGCCGACGATATTGTGCACCTCGTCTATGACCAGGATGATGTTGCCGGTCTTGCGTATCTCCTCTATGAGCCCCTTCATGCGGCTCTCGAACTGGCCGCGGAACTGCGTGCCGGCCACGAGGGCGGTGAGGTCGAGGAGGTAGACCTCCTTGTCGCGCAGCTTGTAGGGCACGTCGCCGCTGGCTATGCGCTGGGCAAGGCCCTCGGCGATGGCCGTCTTGCCGACGCCGGGCTCGCCAATGAGGCAGGGGTTGTTCTTCTGGCGGCGGTTGAGTATCTGTATGACGCGCTCAAGCTCCTCGGCGCGGCCTATCATGGAGTCAAGCTTCCCCTGACGGGCGCGCTCGGTGAGGTCTATGCAGTAGTTATCTAGGAACTTGCGCTTGCCGCGCTGAGGCGGAGCGCTCTGCGGGGCGGGGCCGCCCTGCTGATTCTGGTTCTGTCCGGCCTGCGCGGGCAGGTCGGGATTCTCGCGCGAGGGCTGGGCCCCCATCTGCCCCATGAGCCGGTTCAGGAAGGGGAATGTGGCCGTCTTGCCGTCGTCGTCGGAGTCGGAATCCGTATTTTCTATGTCCATAAGCCCGTCGGCGCTGCCCAGAGCCTCCATCATCTCATTGGTGAGGCCGTCCAGCTCCTCGTCCGTAAGACCCATCTTGTTTATAACGTCGTCAACCGGCTTTATGTGCAGCTCGCGCGCGCATTTCAGGCACAGCCCTTCGTTCTTAGGCTGGCCTCCGTCCATGCGCGTTATAAATATTACAGCCACATTTTTCTTGCAGCGTGAGCAAAGGGTAGGTTGCATAATAGGATCTCCTGTTTATCACAAAATTTTCCATATACTAGTACGGAAAAGCAAATTAGCACTCATACTGTACGAGTGCTAATTTATCACTAAGCGTATTAAATGTCAACACCGGAATGCAGAATTGACAGTTTGTTCATATCTTGCGCCGGGCTCAGATGCCGACGCCGGCGGTGAGCAGGTCTATGCTGTGGAAGAAACGCAGCAGCAGGGTTTTGCCATAGGTGTCCGCGCCGATTATGAGGCCCAGGAAGCGCAGGGCCCAGGCTATGAGCACGCAGTAGCAGACGCCGTTTATGAAGCCCATGGAGGCGCCGCCGATGTCGTTGAGCATATCCATGTTTGGAATGCGGTACGAAAGGTTTGGTATATTGGCGATTGCCACAAGCGCGATTAAGAAGATAAGGAAGAGCAGCGTTACGCCGGCGACGTAACAGAGTCGTTCGCAGAGAATCTGAACGACGGCCTCACTTATCTGCACGGCGTTGGAGTCGGCGTAATTCTCGGCCTCGGTGGCCATCTGGTCGGCCGCGTCGCTCCAGATGCCGACGCTCTCATAGCTGGTGGCGCAGAACTCATGCCTCAGGGCGGAATCCGAGGCAAGGATGTCCTCGTAGCTGAGATCCGTGTTCTCCAGCCCCATTTCATCGAGGACGGTGTCGTTCATCTGCCGCTCCATATAGCCGTTTACGAAGGGCTTCAGGACGGGCACGACGTTGTAGGAAAACGCGCTGGAGACGAGCACCGCGGCATACAGTGAGACTATGATGCCCAGCAGGTTCGCTATGCCGATTACGAAGCCTTTTTTCCAGCCGGACCAAACCGAAATTACCACTATGGCCAGCAACACGAGGTCTATAACTATATGCACGGCCCTATCCTCCTTTTTATCTGTCCAAATCCACAACCTGCAGCCCGCTGCCGTCCCAGTAAAGGGTCAGGGCGGGGGCGTCAAGCCGGCTCAATTCGAGAGCCTCACCGGAGAGGGTGGAAAATATCCTCACGGCGCAGCCCTCGCCGTCGGCGCTCAAAACGGCGAGCTGACCGCCGTCCGGGGAGAGCGCCGCCGCGAGCGGCGAAAAATCCTCACATACGAGGGAAAACACCTCGCCGCGTATATCCAGCACATGCACGCTCAGAGCCTGCGGCGTCTCGCAAATGGCGCAGACGGCGCCGCATTCGCCGCCGAAAACGCCCAGGAGAGAGCCTTCCGTCTCCACGCGCATGTATCCTGCGCCGCCCAGCAGCACGAGCTCGGCTCCGGGCGCCCAGGCGGCGGCGCCGGGACCGGCCGCCGTTATTTGCCGGCCTTCGTACGGGAAGGGGAGGGAGCACAGTATTTCGCCGCGGCTCGACAGGAGCTCCAGATTTTCGGACGAAAAACGGACAAAAGAGTTCCCGACGGCCAGCATATCGGAAGCATTTTCCTCCGGATCAGCTGCAGCGGACCAGACGGCCGCGAGTACGGCAAGCAGCAGGCAGCAGAACGCAGCCGCTTTGCCCCGGCGTATGCGCAGGGCGCTTTTCATGGGCGACACCTCTCAGGAGAGCATCAGCCGCCCGGCCTCTCCTTCATACCAGACCCTGTTCAGATACAGTCCCTGCGGGGGCATGGTGGGCCCCGTGAGGCGGCGGTCACGCGTCTCGAGCAGAGAGGGGATGTCCTCCGGCTCCAGCTTTCCATAAGAGGCGTAGACCATGGTACCCACAATCGCGCGGACCATGTTGTACAGGAAGCCGTCGGCGCACACGGCAATCCTTATCTCGTCGCCGGGCTTTTCGGCCCGGCACCAGTATCCCGTGCGCACCGTCGTCTTTGTCTCGGTGCCCACGCTGCGCACGGCTGCGAAGTCGTGCGTGCCCTCAAAGGCGGCGCCCGCGGCCTTCATGCGCTCAAAATCCAGCGGGGCGGGGTAGAAGCACACTCGCTTTTGCAGGAAAGGGTCGCGTATGCGGGTGTTCATGATTCTGTAGACGTATTCCTTTTTGATGCAGCTCAGTATTGCGTTGAAGCTTTCCGGCACCTCGACGGCGCCGAGGACGGCGATGTCGTCGGGCAGGCGCGTGTTGACCGCGAGCGGCAGCCGCCCGACGGGGATGCGGCTCTCCGTGCGGAAGTTGGCGCAGTAATTGAGCGCGTGGACGCCCGCGTCCGTGCGTCCGCAGCCCGTGACCCTGACCGGGTGCCCGCAGACTCTGGAGAGGGCTTTTTCCACCGTCCCGGCGACGGAGACGTCGTATTTCTGCACCTGCCAGCCGTGATAGGCGCTGCCGTCGTAGCGCAGCTTAATGGCGATGTTCCTCATATGCCGTAGATGTTCATGAGTATCATGCCGGCGAGTATGACAGCCCAGAGCAGCAAGGCCAGCCAGTCGCGCCGCGCCATTTTGAGCGTTTTCATGCGCGTGCGGCCCTCGCCGCCGTGATAGCAGCGGCTCTCCATGGCCACGGCGAGCTCGTCGGCGCGCCGGAAGCTGGAGACGAAGAGCGGGACCAGAAGCGGCAGCAGCGCCTTGGCCCTTTCGGTGAGCTTGCCGGTGGAGAAGTCGGCGCCGCGGGCCTTCTGGGCGGACATAATCTTGTCCGTCTCCTCTATGAGCGTGGGGATGAAGCGCAGGGCCATGCTCATCATCATGCTCATCTCGTGGACGGGGACCTTTATCTTCTTGAGCGGATTCAAAAGCATCTCCAGCCCGTCGGTGAGGGCGAGAGGGCTCGTCGTATAGGTGAGCAGCAGCGTGCCGCAGACGAGCAGCATGATGCGCACGACCATCAGGAAGGCGCGCTTTATGCCGCCGGTGGTGACGGTGAAAATCCACCAGTCAAGGAGCACGGAGCCCTCCTTCGTGTAAAAGAGGTTGAGTATGCCCGTCAGGAGTATGATGAAAAAGAGCGGCTTGAGCCCCTTGAGTATGCTCTTGAGCCTGACTCTGGAGACGCGGATGCACAGGGCGGTTATGCAGAACATGACCGCGTAGCTTATCCAGTCAACCGCCAGGAAAAGAGTAACGATAAAGACGATTACAAGTATGAGCTTGGTACGCGGGTCGAGCTTGTGTATAACGCTGTCGCCGGGGAAATACTGACCAAGCGTGATGTCCTTGAGCATCAGTCCGCGCCCCCTTTCACGAGGGCCGCGAGGGCGGCCTTGAGCTGCTCGAGGGTATATATGGAGCGGGGGAGCCTGGCGCCGCGCTCACGCAGCGCCTGGGCAATCGCGGCCGGCTGCGGCACGTCGAGCCCCATGGCGGTGAGCTCCGCGGAGCGGGAGAAGACCTCGTCGGGCGTGCCGTCCATGGCTATATGCCCCTCGTGGAAAACGACGAGGCGGTCCGCTATTCTTGCGGCGTCGTCCATGCTGTGCGTGACGAGCAGGACGGTCGAGCCGGTTTTCGCGCGGTAATCGAGGATGTTCCGTATGACGCCCTCGCAGCCGCCGGGGTCGAGGCCGGCGGTGGGCTCGTCGAGTATGAGCACGCGCGGGCGCATTGCGATAACGCCGGCGATGGCTATTCGTCGCTTCTGTCCGCCGGAGAGCTCGAGCGGGCTCTTCTCAAAGAGCTCCTCGCCTATGCCTACGAAGCCGGCGGCCTCGCGTACGCGCTCGTCTATCTCGCCCTCCGGGAGCTTCATGTTCTTCGGGCCGAAGGCGATGTCCTTATACACGGTCTCCTCAAAGAGCTGGTACTCCGGGTACTGGAACACAAGCCCTACCTTGAAGCGCACGTCGCGCGTGGCCTCCTTGGTGGCGAAGATGTCCTGCCCGTCTACAACAACGCTTCCGCTTGTGGGCACCAGCAGGCCGTTGAGGTGCTGCATAAAGGTGCTCTTGCCGGAACCGGTGTGGCCAATGACCGCCACGAGCTCGCCGGGGCGGAATTCGACGTTTATGTCCCGTATAGCCGTTTTTTCGAACGGCGTGCCCACGCTGTAGGTGTGTGTGAGATTTTCAACTTTTATGACAGCGTCCATCGGCGCATCCCTTTTCCTTATTTCAGCGCGGCCATTACGGCGTCCGCACATTCGTCAATCGTGAGCGCCTCGAGAGGCAGGCTCCAGCCTTCGGCGTCCAGTTCGTATATCAGCTCCGTTGTGGCGGGCACGCTGAGCCCCTCGCTCTTCAAAAGCTCCACCTGCGCAAAAACCTCGCGCGGAGCGCCGTCGGCGATAATGCGGCCCTCGCTCATGACCACAAGCCTGTCCGCTCCGACGCACTCCGACATGTGGTGCGTTATGAGCACGACGGTTATGCCCTGCTCGCGGCAGAGGCGGGTCACCGTGGAGACGACCTCGCGGCGGCCTATCGGGTCGAGCATGGCGGTCGGCTCGTCCAGGACTATGCACCTGGGCCGCATGGCCAGCACTCCGGCTATCGCCACGCGCTGCTTCTGGCCTCCGGAGAGAAGATGCGGCGCGTGCAGGCGGTATTCGTACATGCCCACGGTCCGGAGCGCCGAATCCACGCGGCGGCGGATTTCGGCCGGCTCCACGCCGAGATTTTCCGGCGCGAAAGCCACGTCGTCCTCGACGACATTGGCGACAATCTGGTTGTCCGGGTTCTGGAACACCAGCCCTATGGTGGAGCGCACTTCAAGCAGCCGGCTTTCGTCGGTTGTGTCCACGCCGTTTACAAGCACGCGGCCGCTCGTGGGCAGCAGTATCCCGTTGAAAAGCTTGGCAAGCGTGCTTTTGCCCGAGCCGTTGTGGCCCAGAATGGCGACGAACGTGCCCTCCTCAATCTCCAGGTCGACGCCGTGCAGCGTCTCCAGCTCGTCGCCTTCATATGTGAAATGCAGGTTTTCGGTCTTGATAATCGGCATAGGCTGACCTCTTTTTTGCTCAGCGCGCGGTGTTTTCCCAGCGGCAGGCGGCTCCGGCCGGCAGGCACAGGCCGGATGCGGTTACCGGAAGGCCGAGCTCGGCGCTTTCGCTCTTCCCGCCGAAGCGGCGCGTGAAGATGCTCTCGCTCATATAGGTGAGCACCGAGGGCGCAAGGCCCGTGGTGTATGAATTTATTATGACGAACAGCGGGTCGTCGCTCAGTACGCCCGCGGTGAGGCTGACGAAATCCCAGAGACTGTCCTCGAGCTTCCAGACCTCGCCGCCGGGACCGCGGCCGTAGCTGGGCGGGTCCATGATTATGGCGTCGTAGCGCCGTCCGCGGCGTATCTCACGCTCGACGAATTTGGCGCAGTCGTCCACTATCCAGCGCACGGGCCGGTCGGCGACGCCGGAAGCGGCGGCGTTTTCCCTGGCCCAGGCGACCATGCCCCTGGCGGCGTCCACATGGCAGACGCTCGCGCCCGCGGCGAGGGCCGCGACCGTGGCCGCGCCGGTGTACGCGAAGAGGTTCAATACGCTCACGGGCCTGTCCGAGCCGCGTATCTTGCGCATGATGAAATCCCAGTTCGCGGCCTGCTCGGGGAAAATGCCCGTGTGCTTGAAGTTCATGGGCTTGACGTTGAACCTGAGCTCGCCGTAGCTTATCTGCCAGCTCTCGGGCAGCTTGGCCTTATCCCAGCTGCCGCCGCCGGAGTGGCTGCGCGAATAGCGCCCGTCGGCGGTGTTCCAGCGTCTGTCGAGGCGGGGCGTCTTCCATATGGCCTGCGGGTCCGGGCGCACGAGGGTATAGCTTCCCCAGCGTTCGAGCTTTTCGCCCTCCGAGCAGTCTATGAGCTCATAATCACGCCAATTTTCTGAAACCCACATGCCGTTCTCCTTACGTTTGGTATCTGAATATTATAACATGGACGCAGGCCGGAGGTCAACAAAACATGCCTGTGACCTGCGTTCAGGCGCCGAAACGCTGTATCGCGGTGGTGCTGACGAGCGCGGCGTCCGCCTCGCCGGAATTGAGCGCGTTGAGCAGGGCCTGCAGGCCGCCGGTGAGGCGCTTTATCTCGCCGAAGCGGTTCATGAGCTTTTCATCCGCGCTGAGAAGGTCTATATATTTCTGCTCCACGGTTATGGCGAGCCGCGAGCCGTTGAGCCCGCGCAGGGTCTTCGCGCCTATGTCGGACCGGGTTATTATAACCAGATTGTCCGTAAGATAGGGGGTGAGGACGGTTATGCCGTCCGTGTCCGGGTCAATCGCAAGCCCGCCCCAGGCGCAGTCCACATTGCCGCTCGAGAGCTCCACATAGGCGTTCTCGGCCTTTATCGAGATGAATTCGGCCTGCCAGCCGAGGCGGGAACAGACGGCTCTGGCCAGCTCCACGTCAAAGCCCGCGAACTGCCCGCTTTCGTCAATATAGCTCAGCGGGTAGGCGTCCTGGTCCGCGCCTATTATAAGCGTGCGCTGCGGTATGCCCTGGAACTGGTCGAGCGAGTTCGTTCGGGAGGCGAAATAGGTGTTGTCCTCTATAAACCAGGAGTTTGCAAGTCCGCTTATCGTTCCGTCGGCGGCCAGCTCCTGCAGAGCGGCCTCCACATAGTAGCGGACATAGTCCTCATTGCGGAAGGCTATGGCGTAGCTCTGCTCGCCCAGGGTATCCACTATCCTGTAGCGTCCGACCACCTTGCCGCAGCCGGCGGCGGGCAGCAGAAGCGCAATTACCAGTAGCGTGGCCAGCAAACGCTTCACAGATTTCAAGAGCATCGCCCCTTTCGCAAAATTGCGCGTGCCGGAATGGCACGCGCAATAATGATACGTTAAATTCGGGCTATATTCAATAGTAATTTTGTAAATATTACGGCTGTTTTCAGGCCGGCTATAGGCTGTTTCTCCAAGCGCGGCCCCGTTTACTTGCCGTAGCTGGCGAGGAAGCGCTTCGTGCGTTCCATCTGCGGGTTCGAGATGACCTCGCTTCCGCCCTGCTCGACGATGAAGCCCTCGTCCATGAATATGACGCGGTCGCTCACGTCGCGGGCGAAATTCATCTCGTGCGTGACGATTATCATCGTCGTGTGCTTCTCGGCGAGCGAGCGGATGACGCGCAGCACCTCGCCGGTGAGCTCGGGGTCGAGCGCGCTCGTCGGCTCGTCGAAGCAGAGGATGTCCGGGTGCATGGCCAGCGCGCGGGCAATGGCGACGCGCTGCTGCTGCCCGCCGGAGAGCTGATGGGGATAGTGCCCCGCCCGGTCGGTGAGGCCCATCGCGGAGAGCAGCTCGCGGCCCTCGGCCTCGATGGCGGCGTTTATCTCCTTTTTCTTCGACTTATAGTCCTCGCGCTCCTTCGCCAGGAGCTCGGGCGCGAGCGTCACGTTCTGCAGCGCGGTGTACTGCGGGAAGAGGTTGAAGCTCTGGAACACCAGCCCGAAGTGCAGCCGCTTGCGGCGCACGTCCGCCTCGCGGCGAGTGGCGGGGTCGGCGGCGTCGAAAAGCAGCTCGCCGTTGACGGAGATCGTGCCGCCGTCCGGCGTCTCGAGGAAGTTGAGGCAGCGCAGCAGCGTGGTCTTGCCGCTGCCGGAGGAGCCGATTATCGAGAGGGCCTGCCCCTTTTCAAGCGTGAAGCTTATCTCATTGAGCACCTTCGTCTTGTCGAAGTGCTTCTCAAGGTTCTTGACTTCCAGTACGGACATATGCGCGCCTCCTTATCTGAAGAACTCGAGCTTGCGCTCCAGCCTGCCCAGCAGGAAGGAGACGACGCCGTTGAACACAAGGTAGTATACGCCCGTGAAGAACAGCGGCCATATGAGGCCCGAGAGACCGTGCGAGCCCTTCATGAAGGCGTAGCCGGCCCAGATTACCTCCTGGTAGGAGATGATTCGCGCGAGCGAGGTGTCCTTGACCAGGGTTATGACCTCGTTGGCCATGGGCGGGACGATGCGCTTTATCATCTGGAGCAGCGTGACGTGGCGGAAAATCTGCCCCTTCGTCATGCCCAGCACCTCGCCGGCCTCCTGCTGGCCGAGGGGCACACCCTGTATGCCGCCGCGGTATATCTCGGAGAAATAGCAGGCGTAGTTTATGACGAACATCACCGACGCCGCGGCGAAGCGGCCCTCGGAAAAGCTCCAGGGGTTGTGGTCCATAATCATGCCGGGCACGTAGAAGATTATGTACAGCTGCAGCATGAGCGGCGTGCCGCGGATAACCCAGACGACGAGGCGGCTCAGAAGCGACAGCGGCCGGAAGCCCGAGAAGACCTTCGCCCAGAAGCCCAGGCGCTTCGCCAGCCTGCGGGCCTCGGCCTCGCCGAGCGTGCGGGCCGCGTCTCCCTCGCCGACGGTGACGCTCCCTCCGTCCTCGAGCAGGTGCAGCAGGGCCTGCTGCCGGGCGTATCTCCGGCGGCCGAGCGCGCCCAGCGGCGCCCAGCGGTTCATGGAGCCGAAGCAGATTATGAGGCCCAGGGGAATGGAGCCGACAAGCGTCACCACAAAGAGCTTCAGCGTCGCGACAAAGCCCTCGTTCAGGGCGAAAAGTACGGTTT
>CALXGL010000058.1 GCA_944387825.1 uncultured Oscillospiraceae bacterium
CCTGGACCTCCTTGTGGCTCAGGGGCGTGGGCGAGAGGCCGGCGGCCTTGTTGGAGACGCAGCTCACGCCGCAGACGCGCAGGCCGCAGTGGTTGGCGGCTATGGCCTCGACGGCGGTGGACATGCCCACGGCGTCCGCGCCGAGCGCGGCCAGGGCGCGTATCTCGGCCGGGCTCTCATAGCTCGGGCCGGTCAGCTGGCAGTAGACGCCCTCGCGCAGAGGTATGCCGTTTGCCTTCGCGACGGAGCGAATCACATCGCTGAGAGCGGGGTCATAGATGTGCGACATGTCGGGGAAGCGCACTCCCAGCTCCTCAATGTTGGGACCGACGAGCGGGTTGGGTACGAAGACGGCGATGTGGTCGGTGATAAGCATCAGATCTCCGGCGTCGAAGCTGCGATTGACGCCGCCGGAGGCGTTGGTGAGGAAGAGTATTTCCGCGCCCAGCGCCTTCATAAGCCTCGCGGGCAGCACAACGTCGTCGATGCTGTATCCCTCATAGTAGTGGACGCGGCCCTGCATGCAGACCACATTCACGCCCGCGAGCGTGCCGAAGATAAACTTGCCTGCGTGGCCCGCGACCGTGGAGACGGGGAAGCCGGGGATGTCGGCGTAGTCTACCTCGCAGACGACCTCGAGCTGTGCGGCAAAGCCGCCGAGGCCGCTGCCCAGCACCAGGGCGACTTTGGGCACGAAATCTGTGCGCGTGCGCACGTAGTCGCGGCACTGTATAAGCTTTTCGTAACGCTTGTCCATAATTAACCCTCCATAACGTGTAAATTCCTGATGGTTTCGTCTTCAATATGCGCCATGATGGAGTATGCGTGCGGCTCCATATAGTCTCCGTCCGCGTTGGTGAGCCCCTGCAATTTGAGTTCGCTTATCGCCACGGCACAGGCGCGCTCAATGTCGTTTCCTATGGCGCGCTCATCCCTGCGCGTGGAGGAAGCGGCGATGTCCTTCAGATAGGGCAGCGCATCCGCCATCGCCACCAGGCCCCCGGCTCCGGCGAACTGCCACTTGTAGAAGGGTTCGTAGCGGAAGTTGAGCAGATACATCATCGAGAGCGAGGCGTTCAGGAACTCCGCCAGCGCCAGACGCGCGCCGAAGACGTCCCCGCGCCGCATCATGCGGAAGTAGTTATACTGCCCGGCTTGCGCCATCGTCGCCGCGCGTGCGGCGAGCTTTTTAAGCCGCACGTCCTCGGGATAACAGGGCAGGAGCGCGTTTCGTATCGCCGTGAACTCGCCCAGGCCGTCCTCAAAGACTTCGCCGGAGGTGCAGGTGGCGAGGAAGTGCTCCTGTATGCGCACCCACTTCATGAGGCTCTCCGGCACAGTGCAGCCGATATAATAGTTGTAGAAGTCCGTCGTGCGCATGACGCCGACGCGCTGTGAGCCGGTGTGCGTGGGCTTTCGCGCATAGCCGCGGAATTCGCGCGGGAGCTCTTCATAGGCCGCCTGCAGCTCGGCGCCGTATTCCTCAAAGTCCGCGTCTGTGAGCCAGATGAGAAAGCCGGGGCCGAAGTCGTGGTCGCGGGAGTACTCGTCGTCAAAGCCCAGGCAGTCGCTGCCCTGGCCGGCCGGACCCACGGCGGCGCGGCCCATCAGCCCGGGAAAGCGCGCCTTGAGCGCGGGGGCGCCCACCTCATCATAGTAGAGCCTGCACAGCTCGAGTCCTTTCAAGCTATCACCTCAATCTATATGTAGTGCCCGCGGCTTTGCGCCACCGGCATCCTGCACTACTTATTGTCGCTTATCCGCGCAAAAATTGCAAGCACATTTTGAGCAAAGCGTGCTATAATATCCACGCCGGGCTGAGAGAGTAACGCCGCGGCAACGAAGACTTTACAAATCCGTTACGAATAGTTCCAAACTGTATTTTGTGCCCTTTGCCTATTGACATCGGCACTCAAACACTATATATTGTGATACGGACGCTCCCGGGAACGCAAAATGCGCTATTCCGGCGAGCGCATGTTTATCGTTTGTTTTGGAGGACTTTCGCCTTGTTTATTGCCGGAATGCAAAAGCTGACGCTGCTCGACTACCCGGGCAAGGTGGCCTGCACGGTCTTTACCGCCGGCTGCGACCTCAGGTGCCCCTTCTGCCACAACGCCTCGCTGGCCCTGCCGGACAGGCCGCGCAATTCCATGGAGGAGGACGAGGTGCTCGCCTTCCTGAAAAAGCGCGTGGGCGTGCTTGACGGCGTGGCCGTAACGGGCGGCGAACCGCTTATGCACCGCGCGCTGGACAAGCTGCTCGGAGAGATAAAGGCCCTGGGCTACAGCGTGAAGCTGGATACGAACGGCACCTTTCCCGCGCATCTTCGCGAGGTAGTGGAGGCCGGGCTCGTAGACAGGGTGGCCATGGACATCAAGGCCGCTCCGGAGAATTACGGCAGGCTTATCGGTATTGAGGGCTTCGGTCTCGCACCCGTGCGCGAGAGCGCGGAGTACCTGATGGGCTGCGGCGTGGACTACGAGTTCCGCACCACGGCGGTCAAGGGCCTGCACACGGAGGCCGACTTCGAGGGCATAGCGGAGTGGATAGCGGGCGCGAAGGAGTATTACATACAGGAGTTCAAGGACTCCGGCGACCTCATCGCCGGGCAGGGGCTCTCGGGCTTCGACGAGAGGGAAATGGCCGCCCTCGCGGATATCGTGCGGCCCAGGGTGCCGGGCGTAAAGGTCCGCGGAATCTGATTGGTTTATAACCAGCTTTTACATATAGGAGGACAAAGGAATGTACAGGGTAAAAAAGAGAGACGGCGAGCTTGTAGATTTTAATATCGGCAAGATAAGCGCGGCCATCAAGAAGGCTTTCGAGGCCACCGGCACCGAGTATAATGAGAGCGTCATCGACTTTCTCGCCATCAAGGTTACGGCGGACTTTCAGGATAAGATAGAGAACGAGGCCGTCACCGTAGAGGACATCCAGGACAGCGTCGAGGCGGTCCTCTCCCGCGGCGGCTACGAGCATGTCGCCAAGGCCTACATCCTCTACCGCCGCCAGCGCGAGAAGCTGCGCAACATGCGCAACACCTACCTGGACTACAAGAATGTCGTGGACAGCTATCTCGACGCCAGCGACTGGCGCGTAAAGGAGAACTCCACGGTGAACTACTCCGTCGGCGGCCTCATCCTCTCCAACTCCGGCGCGATAACCGCCAACTACTGGCTGAGCGAGATATACGACGACGAGATAGCCAACGCGCACAAGAACTGCGATCTCCACCTGCACGACCTGAGCATGCTCACCGGCTACTGCGCGGGCTGGAGCCTCAAGCAGCTCATTCAGGAGGGCCTCGGCGGCATCCCCGGCAAGATAACCTCTTCTCCGGCCAGCCACCTCTCCACGCTCTGCAACCAGATGGTCAACTTCCTCGGGATAATGCAGAACGAGTGGGCCGGCGCTCAGGCATTCTCCAGCTTCGACACCTATCTCGCCCCCTTCGTAAAGGTGGACAACCTCAGCTACAAAGAGGTCAAGCAGTGCATCCAGAGCTTCGTATACGGAGTGAACACCCCATCCCGCTGGGGCACGCAGGCCCCCTTTTCCAACATCACCCTCGACTGGACCGTCCCCAACGACCTGAAGGACCAGAAGGCCATTGTCGGCGGCAGGGAGATGGATTTCACCTACGGCGACTGCAAGGCTGAGATGGACATGGTCAACAAGGCCTTCATCGACATCATGATAGAGGGCGACGCCAACGGCCGCGGCTTCCAGTACCCGATACCCACCTACTCCATTACCCGCCATTTCGACTGGAGCCCCACCGAGAACAACAAGCTCCTCTTCGAGATGACCGCCAAGTACGGCACCCCCTACTTCTCCAACTACATCAACTCCGATATGGAGCCGAGCGACGTGCGCAGCATGTGCTGCCGCCTCAGGCTCGATCTGCGCGAGCTGCGCCGCAAGGCCGGCGGCTACTTCGGCTCCGGCGAGAGCACGGGTTCCATCGGCGTCGTCACGCTGAACATGCCGCGCCTGGCCTATCTCGCCAAGGATGAAAACGACTTTATACGCCGCCTTGACAGGCTGATGGACATAGCCGCCCGCAGTCTCAAGGTCAAGCGCGACGTTATCACCAAGCTGCTCAACGAGGGTCTCTACCCCTACACCCGCCGCTACCTCGGCACCTTCAACAACCACTTCTCCACGATAGGCCTGGTCGGCATGAACGAGGCCGGCCTGAACGCGAAGTGGGTGCGCGCCGACATGACTCAGGAGAGCTGCCAGGAGTTCACCAAGCGCACGCTTAAGCACATGCTCAGCCGCCTGCAGGACTATCAGGAGATGTACGGCGACCTCTACAACCTCGAGGCCACCCCCGCCGAGAGCACCTGCTACCGCCTCGCCAAGCACGACGTGGAGCGCTACCCCGACATCGTCACCGCCGCCGAGCCGGGCGGGACCCCCTACTACACCAACAGCTCGCACCTGCCCGTGGGCTACACCGAGGACATCTTCGCCGCCCTCGACATCCAGGACGAGCTGCAGACGCTGTACACATCCGGCACCGTCTTCCACGCCTTCCTCGGCGAGAAGCTGCCCGACTGGCAGGCCGCCGCGAGCCTCGTGCGCAAGATTGCCGAGAACTACAAGCTGCCTTACTACACGCTCAGCCCCACTTACTCTGTCTGCAAGAACGACGGCTACCTCGCCGGCGAGCAGTTCACCT
>CALXGL010000059.1 GCA_944387825.1 uncultured Oscillospiraceae bacterium
CGCCCATGGCAGAAATAGCTCTGTTCATGGCCAGGTAGGTCGCGTTCAAAATGTTCAGCTCTTCAATCTCACGCACTCCGGCGAACGCTATGCCGTAAGCCGCGGCGGCGGAGACAATTTCATCATAGAGAAGCTCTCTGCGTTTTGCGCTGAGCATCTTTGAGTCGTTGAGCCCCTCAAGACGGGCATCCCTCGGCAGTATCACCGCCGCGGCGCACACGGGCCCGGCAAGCGGGCCTCGTCCGGCCTCATCTACTCCGCAGATGACTTTATAGCCTTCGGCATGAAGGCCGTCCTCAATTTCCCAAAGGGATTCGCTCATGGTTCTTCCTCCGGCGGGCGCTCCAGCGTAATTCTGCCGAGTTTGCCGCCGCGGAACTCGTCGAGCAGCACGGCGCTCATGCGTTCGGTGTCATACTCTCCCCTGCCGGCGAGGAAGCCGCGTTTTTTTGCGGCGGTCTCAAGCAGTTCCCATCCGGCCATGCCGGCGCTGGGGTCAAGCTTGTATCTCTGTATTATGGCGTCGGGATAGAGACGGCTCAGGCGTACGAGCAGATTTGCCGCCAGTGTCTCGCGGTCGAGCACATCGTCCTTGATCGCGCCCGTGACGGCCAGCAGTTCTCCGACTTCCTGAGAGTCAAATTTCGGCCAAAGTATGCCGGGCGTGTCCAGCAGCTCGCGTCCCCGGTCAACCGTAATCCACTGCCGCCCGCGCGTGACGCCGGGGCGGTCGGAGACCGCGGCCGCCTTTTTTCCGGCGACGCGGTTTATGAATGTGCTTTTGCCCACATTGGGTATTCCGAGAACCATAACGCGCAGCGCCCGGCTGGCCTGTCCCTTTGCCGCGCGCTGCTCCAGCAGATTTTTCAAAAGCGCCCTTACCGCAGGAGCGAAGCCGTTCACACCTTTTCCGGATTTGCAGTCGGTTTCCAGCACGGCCATGCCCTGCCGTTTGAAGTAGTCGCGCCACAATGCCGTAGCCCTTGGGTCCGCGAGGTCGGTCCGGTTCAATATAACGAGCCGCGGCTTCCCGGACGTAAGCGTATCCACGTCAGGATTTCTGCTGGCGAGCGGTATCCGCGCGTCCAGAATCTCGCAGACAGCGTCCACGTTTCCTACGTTTTCGCTTATCATGCGTCCGGCCTTGGTCATGTGGCCGGGAAACCATTGAATATTCAGTTTTTCTATTCCGTTATCCATCAGGAGTACACGCTCCCAAAGTTTTTGAGCGGGAAAAGCGTAAAATACACCTTGCCCATGATGCAGCGCTTGTCAACGAAGCCTATGGTGTCCAGGCGGCTGTCCGTAGAGTGGTTGCGGTTATCGCCCATTACGAAGACGCATCCCTCGGGAACCTTGACCTCGCCGTTGAAATCCATGGGCTCCGTTGTAGGCTCCGCTATATACGGCTCGTCTATCGGCTCGCCGTCAACGTACACTATTCCGCGGTTGAAATCTATGTCTATTGTCTGGCCCTCCACCGCTATTACTCTCTTTACAAGCGGCTGTTCCTTATACTCATCCTTGCGGAATACGATTATATCCCCCTGCTTGGGTTCATAGAAGAGATTAGAAACTACAATCTTATCGCCGCTCTGGAGAGTGGGCAGCATGCTCTCGCCCACTACGTCCACCAGCCTGACGAAAAAGCTGAAGAGCAGCACGCAGGCTATAATGGCTACAACAATGCACTGCATCCAGTCATATATGTCCCTGCGGACGCTTCTTTCCTCACCTTTTACGGGAGCTGTATTCTCATTCATTTAAATACCTCGATTAAGCAGTTTAGGGCGTGTCGTAAACGTCCTGAGATATACACTGACGCTGAATTAAATATGCGCCGTCTGCCTGAAACAGCGCTTTCATTATTATACCGTCATTACAGCCTTGTGGCAACAAAAATTTCTTTTAACAGCCAAAAGCCCGCCGCATTTGCGGCGGGCTTTTGCTGAAGCATATTTATATACGCTCCTTGACCTTTGCCTTCTTGCCCACGCGGTCGCGCAGGTAATACAGCTTGGCGCGGCGAACCTTGCCGCGGCGGAGAGTCTCGACAGAGACAATCGTGGGGGAGTGTACCGGGAAGACCTTCTCGCAGCCGACGCCGTAGCTGATGCGGCGGACGGTGATGGTCTCGTTGATGCCGCCGTGCTTCTTCGCAATGATGGTGCCGTCGAAGGCCTGATTGCGGACACGGTTGCCTTCCTTGACGCGGACGGTGACACGGACGGTGTCGCCGACGTTCATCTCGGGCAGCTCGGGCTTCATGTACTTTTCGGTCAGGGTCTTGACCAGATCCATTTTATATCCCTCTTTCAATACGGACGTTCATACCGGCGGGCACAGCCTCGGCAGCGGACCGACCTGAATTAGCGCATTGCGCAAGCTAAAGTATAATACCATATACGGCGCCGGAATGCAAGAGAAAAATTATTTTTTCGGGTCATTTGACAACGCATCCGTCCAGGCGTCCATAGCGGCCGTATCGGCGCCGTTTCTCAGCGCAAGAGGCGCAGTGTACGCGGCGCCGGGCGCAAGCTTTGCCGCGTCACGCGGCATGTTTGCTAGGCCGCTGCCGCCGCTGGTGCAGAAGATGCCCACACGCTTGCCCTCAAGCGAGGCTCCGGCAATAAAAGCTGCCGCAGGCGGCGCAAATGTGCCGCACCATGTCGGCGAGCCCGCGAGCACCAGGTCATATGCAGATGTATCCGGAAGCGCAGCAAGCTCCGGCAGCGCTCCGCCGCGGATTTCCGCCATTGCGCAATTTACGACTGCCCGGTAATCGGCAGGATAAGGTTCGGCGCGCTTTAGCTCAAAGGCGTCTGCGTTCAGCCGCGCGGCAATATACTCCGCCGCCGCGCGCGTTTCACCTGTACGCGAAAAATAGACGACCAATGTTTTCATTTCGGCAGCCTCTCAGCACCGCACATCAAGTGAGCGACAGTATGTTCCGCAGCAGCTCGGCTACGGCGCTCACTCCGCCGGCGCGCTTGCCCTCAGCGGCCCAGGCCGCCGAGCCGGGTATGAACGGTACGCCGTCCACGGGCATGCGGTTGAGTTCGAGGCATCTGCGCGCCTCTATCTTCTCAAGGTCAATCAGTTCGTCGTCAAAATCAATCAGGTCACACTTATTGAAGAAGACTGCCTCGATGCGCTCAATCCCCATGATGTAGAAATTTACGTCCATTTCGCAGGGACCTTCGCTGCCGTCCGCGACGTAGTACCAGTAGTCCGCCCTGGGCTGCGCGTCGAGGAAATCGTCCAGATGGTACTCGTGTAAATCGTACGCCACGCCGTTTACCTTCATGACGCAGCCCTCGTACGTTGCATGTCCCACGCCGGCCTTTTCCGCCATATCGCCCATGAACTC
>CALXGL010000060.1 GCA_944387825.1 uncultured Oscillospiraceae bacterium
AATGCCGCAGCCAGCAGGCGCTTTTTCCCATCGAAGAAGTAGTAGTAAGCGAGGATGAGCGCGATGCAGGCAAGGCCGGGGAGCACGACAATCCTGCCGGAAAATGCGTCCCTGTAGAGGTGGTTCAGCACAAAGTACATGACAGCCGTCAGCGGCACGAACACCAGCCCGGGCGAAAAAGGCATTTTGCTTTTTTTCTCCTCCATCCAACTCCCCACCTTTCACAAAACCTCCAGTTTACAGCTATCGGGTATCTTCCGCTTCCACCCCCATTCATTTCTATTGCTACTATCATAATACAGTATGCAATAAATACTGTCAATGCAGAAAATCACGCTTAGAATTTGTCGATTTTAACAGTAACACCGCGCTGGCTGCCGCGCCTGATTTTGGCTTCTTCATACATTTATAGTGCCATCCGGCGATAATACTGTAAGCGGCAATAATCCCGCCTCCGTTTTGTGCAACGTGACGGGGCTTGAACGGAGAATTTATATAAAGCGTGGTGCGGAATGATTGGATTTAGTCATAAATTAAACTTGACGTTTAAAAGCGATGGTGGTACAGTTATATTGCAGAGGGGGCTGTGCGGGCGGCGGCGCCGTTCCCATCCCTCTGACAGGCGATACCATTGCGGCCGCGCGTTATTTCCGGCGGCGGCCGGCGCAAAATCCATTGCCGCTGTTCTCAGCCGCGCCCGTCCGGCGCGCTGGGTTGAGCGATACAAACCGCAACCCCTTATTCCCTCCATAAAGCAAGGCCCCCGGGGAACTTGGTCCCCGGGGGCCTTGTGCCGCCTTCGCGGCTCAGGTGTTGTCCATTATGACGCCCTCTACCACGTCGGCGACGTTCTCGCAGGCGTCGGCACAGTTCTCGAGGTACTTGTACACCTCGCGCCAGGCGATGATGTCTATGGCGTCCGCGCCCGAGCGGTGCAGCGCCGCCATGCAGGAGATGAAGCGGCGGTCGGCCTCCTCCTCCATGGTGTTGATGCGGATGATGTGGTCCTTGAGCTTCTTGCTGCGCTTGAAGTTCGGGAACTCCTCCAGCATTTCCTTGACGCTTTCGCAGCAGTGGATGACCACCTTGGCCAGCTCCACGGCGTCGGGGCGCATCTCGCGGATATTGTTGGTATACAGGCGGATGAACACGTCCTCTATCTTGTCGGTCATGTTGTCGATGCAATGGGCGAGGTCGATGATGTCCTCGCGCTCGATCGGCGTGATGAAGGCCTTGGCCAGCACGTCGATCATCTCGTGCTTGCGCTCGTCCGCCGCGTGCTCCAGCTCGTGCATCTCGTCCTGGCGCCTGGGCAGCTCGTCCGGGTTGAAGTTGTCCATGACCTCTTCCAGCAGGTGCGCGGCCTTGCAGGCGTAATCGGCGCACTCGATGAAGTTGTTGAAGAAGAACTCGTACTGCTTCTTTGACATCGTATATTTACCCCCAGCTAAATTTTGCGGCCCGCGGCGTCAGATGCCCCAGATGGCCGTGAATATCTTGGCCACCACGAAGCTGATAAGCCCGCAGCCCGGGAAGGTGAACACCCATGTGAGCACCATGTCGCGCACGACGCCGAAGTTTATCGCGCTCAGGCGCTTCACCGCGCCGACGCCCATGATGGCGCTTGTCTTGGTGTGCGTGGTGGAGACGGGTATGCCGCCCACGCTGGACAGCAGCAGGCAGAAGGCCGCCGAGAGGTCGGCGGAGAAGCCCTGGTATTTTTCCAGCTTGACCATGTCCATGCCGACGGACTTGATTATCTTTTCGCCGCCGACGCTGGTGCCGAGGCCCATGACCAGGGAGCAGAGCAGCATCAGCCAGACGGGGATCTGCATCGCGCCCACGTCGCTCTGCCCGTTGCAGAAGGCGAGGCCGAGGAACAGCACGCCGATAAACTTCTGCCCGTCCTGCGCGCCGTGCATGAAGCTCATGGCCGCCGCGCCGGCGATCTGCGCCCATTTGAAGAAGGGCTGGGTCTTGCGCCGGTCGGCGTTCTGGAACAGCCAGGTGACCAGCTTGCAGAAGCCCCAGCCGCTTCCGAAGCCCAGCGCCAGGCTGAGCACCAGGCCGTAGAGCACCTTGGCCCACTCGTTGAAGTTGACGCCGCCGAGGCCGTTGTGCATGGCGATCGCCGCGCCGGTCAGGCCGGCGATGAGGCTGTGGCTTTCGCTTGTGGGGATGCCCAGCCAGCTTGCTCCCGTGGAGTAGCACACGATGGAGAACAGCGCCGCGCACAGGGCGATGAGCGCCTCCTGGCTGTTGCCGCCGAAGTCCACCATGTTGCTTATCGTGAAGGCCACGGAGCTGTTGATGTGCGTCATTATAAAGACGCCGAGGAAGTTGAAAATAGCGCTCATGAGAATGGCTGGGCGCACGCCCATGCAGCGGGTGCTTATGCACGTCGCTATCGCGTTGGGCGCGTCCGTCCAGCCGTTGACAAAGATGACGCCCATGGTCAGTAACGTTGTTATGAGCAGCGCCGGGTCGGACCCCATCTGCTGCATAAAATGGCCGAAGCTAACGTCCAAAGTGCTGCCTCCCCCCTACCGGCACATTACAGCAACAGCATACCTTGAGTTCGCGCCTTTTGTCAAGTAAAAGTTAATTCCGCGTAAATTCTTTGTATTTTGCCGCAAAACCGGCGTCGAAAAAACTTTTTTAAAAACCCCTTGACAATCAGGGGCCTCTATCGTATAATGACAAAGCCGCTTATCCGGGAGCATAGCTCAGCCGGTTAGAGCACTTGCCTTACAAGCAAGGGGTCACTGGTTCGAGTCCAGTTGTTCCCACCACAACTCCCTCGGCGGCGGGATTGATACGCCTCGGTAGCTCAGTTGGTAGAGCAGCGGACTGAAAATCCGCGTGTCGCCAGTTCGACTCTGGCCTGAGGCACCATTCGCGGGCATAGCTCATTTGGCAGAGCGCCACCTTGCCAAGGTGGAGGTA
>CALXGL010000061.1 GCA_944387825.1 uncultured Oscillospiraceae bacterium
AATATAACAAAGAGCTTTTTGACTTCGTTAATCAAAATGAGATTGATATCATTTTTTGTTTCAGCAGACTTACATATTACAATCTTCCCGACCGGGCTTCTTTTGAAGATAAGGCAGTCAAATATTATCCACCTAAAACGAGTGGAGAAAAGGATAGAATTGAAAAATTCATTTATAAACCGGGTGCACGACCCAATGGCGGCGCAGGATTGAATAAGGAACTTATCGTATACAGTTTTAGCCATCCTTCGGCTCGATGCGGGTTCTGTCCGGAACACTATATGGATTATTTGCAAAAAGAAATTCAGCTATAACCCCTTTTTGTACTATGTAGCGCTGCTTTGTTTTGTAATCTTCCAATATGAATGATTTTTCCTGCAAATACAATCATGCCGGCTGACTGAAAAAGACGAAGGGAGATAACTTCCTTACGAAGCCTTTCCCTCGCGAGGCCTTTTTTGCTGCGCATTGGCAGCTAAAGGGAAATGGGCGCTTTTTTGCCGTATTGAACGGTACTTTACATGAAATTAGTTGAACAACTGCATTTTAAGTGCTACAATAATATAGTTGCGAAAACCTGACTGCGGGGGGAAATATTATGAACGAAATAAAAGACATCGCCCTGGCGCCTTCCGGCGAGCTGAAGATAAACTGGGTGCGGCGCAATATGCCCGTTTTGCGCGGGATAGAGGCCGACTTTGCCCGGGAAAAGCCCTTCGCGGGCATGAAGATTGCTCTCTCCGTGCATCTTGAGGCCAAGACGGCCTACCTCTGCCGCGTGCTGGCGGCGGGCGGCGCGGAGATGTACGTCACCGGCTCCAACCCGCTCTCCACCCAGGACGACGTCGCCGCGGCCCTGGCGGCGGGCGGCATAGAGGTTCACGCCGTCTACGGCGCGAGCGAGGAGGAGTATTTCGGCCACATCAAAAACGTGCTGCGCCACGGCCCAAACCTCATCATCGACGACGGCGGCGCCCTTCTGGAGACCATGCGCACCGACTTCCCGGAGCTCTGCAGGGACGTGATAGGCGGCTGCGAGGAGACCACGAGCGGCATACACAGGATACGCAAGCTCCACCACGCGGGGCTCCTGCCCTTCACCATGGTCGAGGTAAACGACGCCGACTGCAAGCACCTCTTTGACAACCGCTACGGCACCGGCCAGAGCGTCTGGGACGCGATAATGCGCACGACGAACCTCGTTGTCGCCGGCAAGTACGTGGTTGTCAACGGCTACGGCTGGTGCGGAAAGGGCGTCGCCATGCGCGCCAATGGCCTCGGCGCCAAGGTTATAGTCACCGAGACCGATCCCGTGCGCGCGATAGAGGCCGTCATGGACGGCTACGAGGTCATGCCCATGCGCGAGGCCGCGAAGATAGGCGAGATATTCTGCTCCGTCACCGGCTGCAGGGATGTCATAGGCGCGGAGCACTTCCCGCTCATGCGCGACGGCGCCATCCTCTCCAACGCCGGGCACTTCAACGTGGAGATAGACATGGATGCGCTGAACGCCATGGCCGTGCGCAAATACGAGGCGCGGCACAACATCACCGCCTACGTCATGCCCGACGGCCGCGAGCTCTTCGTCCTCGGCGAGGGCAGGCTCGTGAACCTCGCCTGCGGCGACGGTCACCCGGCGGAGATTATGGACATGAGCTTCGCCATCCAGGCGCTGAGCGCCGAGTACCTCGCGAAGCACAGGGACAGCCTCAGCTGCGAGCCCATGCGAGTCCCGCGCGAGATAGACGACGCCGTGGCGAGAAGAAAGCTCAAGAGCCTCGGCGTGGAGATAGACACGCTGAGCACTGACCAGAGGGACTACCTGGGGATTTGATATTTTCGGCCGCGCCGGACTGGAGGCGGCAGGAGGGCGGTGAACGTGAATGGAAGAACGCAACTATGAGCAGCGGCGTGAGAAGCTGCTGCGGCTGCTCGAGGGGCGCAGGCTGAAGGCGCTCCAGAACGAGCTGGAGGACATGAACGAATTCGACATAGCCTCCTTCCTGACAGAGCTGGGTGAGGAGGACCCGCGCAGGATGGTCACCGTCTTCCGACTGCTGAGCAAGGGCCAGGGCGCGGAGGTCTTCGCCGAGCTGGACGCTCCGGAGCAGCAGGAGATAATAAACTTCATAACCGATAAGGAGCTCGGCGACATAGTCGAGGAAATGTACGTTGACGACGCCGTTGATATGATGGAGGAGCTGCCCGCCAATATAGTCAAGCGCGTCATGCGCACCGCCACTCCCGAGACCCGCGCGCTCATAAACCAGTATCTGAAATACCCCGAGAACTCCGCCGGCAGCATTATGACGGCAGAGTTCGTGGACCTCAAAAAATACATGAACGTGCGCGAGAGCATCGCGCGCATACGCCGCGTCGGCGAGGACAAGGAGACCATTTACGTCTGCTACGTCACAAACGCCCACCGCAAGCTGGAGGGCGTGGTCACGGTCAAGGACCTGCTGCTGAGCGACGACGATGCCGTCATAGACGACATCATGGACACGAACGTCATATTTGTCCGCACCACCGACGACCGCAGCGAGGCCGCCGAGCGCATCTCGGACTACGACCTGCTCGCCATCCCCGTGGTGGACAAGGAGGACCGTCTGGTCGGCATCGTAACCGTTGACGACGTCATAGACGTCATCGAGGAGGAGGCCACGGAGGACTTCGACCTCATGGCCGGTATCGCGCCCTCGGACACGCCCTACTCGCGCGCCGGCGTAATAGAAATGTGGAAGCGCCGTATTCCGTGGCTGATGTTCCTGATGCTCAGCGCCACCTTTACCAGCATGATTATCACTCACTTTGAGGACGCGCTGGCCAAGACTGCCGTCCTCACCGGCTTTATACCAATGCTGATGGGCACCGGCGGCAACTCCGGCTCACAGAGCTCTACGGCGGTAATACGAAGCCTGTCCATAGGAGATACCGAGCCGGGCGACATACTGCGTGTAATCTGGAAGGAAATACGCGTGGCCGTGCTCTGCGGCGTATCCCTCGCTGCGGTGAATTTTGTCAAGATGCTGGTTGTGGACCGCATCCTGCTCTCCAATACCGACGTCACCGTTCTGGTGGCCTTTACGGTCAGCTTAACGCTTGTGTTCGTGGTTATTTTCGCCAAATCCGTCGGCTGTACGCTGCCTATGGCCGCGGAAAAGATAGGTATAGATCCGGCCGTTATGGCGAGCCCGCTTATCAGCACGATAACAGACGCGGTGAGCCTGCTAATCTATTTCGCGCTGTCAACTGTAATACTCCAAATATAATGAATATAAGAGGGAATAAGCTGCGCCCGCTGCTGGCTGACGGCGGCGGGCGTTTTGCGTCGTAAGAGGTGTTGTAAATGGCAATTGACATGGGTTCGGTACTTACTCAGATGGGAATACTGGTCTTTATAATGGCCCTGGGCTTTTTCTGCACAAAGATTCACGTCACCGGACCGGCGTTTACGCGTTCGGCGTCCTCTGTGGTCCTGAACGTCTTTCTCGTGTTCACCATCATAAACAGCGTTGTGAGCGCCGACCTGGAGATGTCTGCGGCAAACGTGGGCTGGGACATACTGGTGTTCTTCATAATGGTCTTTATCTGCGCGGCCGTGGGCTTTGTGCTGATGAAGCTGCTGAATCTTAAGCCGGATAAGCGCGGCCTCGTGTTTTTCTGCGCCACGTTCAGCAATACCGTGTTTGTCGGCTTTCCGGTTATCGAATCCGTATACGGAGCGGACGGCGTGTTTATAGCCACGCTTTCGAACATTGCCTTCAACGGCCTCGTGTACACGCTGGGCGCCATGATGGTCCGCGGGAATAAGGACGGTCTGAACATAAAAAGCGCTCTCAGCGCCCCTGTCGTTGCGACAATTGTGTCGGTGGCCTTTTTCCTGACGGGGATAAAGCTGCCGGAAGCGGTTATAAAGTGCACCGATATAATAGGCGGAGCCACGGTGCCGATGAGCATGCTCGTCGTGGGCTCGTCGCTCGGCTCCACCAGCGTCCGCGCCGCGCTGAGCGATTGGAGAGTATATCTCGTCAGCGCGGTCAGGCTGATAATCTGTCCGCTGATATGCTGGCTGGCGCTGCGTCTTTTCATACATGACGAGCTGCTGCTGGGCGTGTGCGTAATACTCGCGTCCTGCCCCACGGCCATGATAGCCACCATGCTGGCCATAGCCCACGACAAAAACGAGGCCTTTGCCAGCGAGTGCGTGTTTGTAAGCACCGTATTTTCCGCCGCTACGATGCCGCTCATGATTTGGCTGCTGCTGTAGGCGGCGCGCGGAATAAATAATCCCCCGGCCTTTTTGGCCGGGGGAAGCTTTTTCATATGGCCGCGAGAGCTTCGCGTATCTTCTGCTTAATCTCCGGAGAGACCTTGCTGTCGGGCACCATGTTGAAGACGGCTTCTACCGTCTTGCCCTTTACGAGCTTGACCATGGGGCTCTTGAGTATCTTAGGGTCGATGGCGTTCATCGCGTCGCAGGCCGCCTGATTGGCGAGCAGCTCCTTGACAGTGACCTTGCTGATATCCATAGTTGTCTCCTTTCAATATATCGCCCCGGCACGGCCGCGGGCTTGGCTGTCAATATTTTAGCATATGCCTGGCGCTTTTTCAATAGACTTTTGCTATTTTGACTGTTGTGTTATAATGGCTTAAATATTCGCTGCGCGCAGCGGGAGGACAGATATGGAAGAGCTGAAAATACGTATAGCCGCGCCGGAGGATGCGGAGGCCATAGCGGAGATATACAGGCCTTACGTGGAGGAGACGGCTGTGAGCTTCGAGTATACGGCCCCGCCGGCGGAGGAGATGCGCTCGCGTATGCTGCGCACGCTTGAAAACTATCCCTACCTTGTCGCGGAGCTGTCCGGGCGCGCGGCGGGCTACGCTTACGCCGGCGCCTTTCTGCCCCGTCCGGCCTACGCCTGGTCTGTGGAGCTGAGCATATACCTTGAGCGCGGCGCGCGCCGCGCGGGACTTGGCCGCGCGCTTTACGGCGCGATGGAGGGGCTGCTGAGGGCTATGAACATCCAAAACCTCAACGCCTGCATAGCCTGGCTGGACGAGGAGGACGAATATCTGACGCACGACAGCGTCCGTTTCCACGAGCGCATGGGCTTTAAGACCGCGGCGAGGTTTGAAAGCTGCGGCTGGAAGTTCGGGCGCTGGTACGACATGATTTGGATGGAGAAGCATATAGGGCCGCACAGGCCGCAGCCGGGGCCGGTGATACCGTTTTCACGCCTGAGGGCGGAGCTGCCCGCGGCCTTTGAGCCGGGGACGAGGTGACTATGCTCAGAATAATCATGGGCCGCGCGGGCGCCGGAAAGACCGCGAAAATAATGGACGAAATACGCGCCGACGTCGAGGCCGGACGCGGCGGCCGGGTGCTGCTCGTGCCGGAGCAGTTCAGCCATGAGGCGGAAAGGGAGCTGGCCCGCGTCGCGGGGCCGGGCATGGCGCTCTGCGCCGAGGTGCTGAGCTTTACGGGCATGGCCCGCAGGCTGGAGGCGGAGCTGGGCCGCGGGGGAAGAACCGCCCTGAGCGCCGGCGGGAGGCTGCTGTGCATGGCGCTCGCGCTCGACGGCGTCTATACGCGCCTGCACGTATACGCCGGCGCGCGGCGTTCGCCGGAGCTGCAGCTGCAGCTGCTTGCGGCCATCGACGAGCTGGCCGCCGCCGAGATAACGGGCGAGCAGCTTGAGTCTGCGGCGAAGGGGCTGCCGGGCTCGCTGGGCGAAAAGCTGCGCGATCTCGCCCTCATACAGGCCGCGTTTGCCGCGGCCGTCGGCCCCGAGCGCGCCGACTCCGCAGACCGCCTGACTCAGCTGGCCGAGCGCCTGCCATACAGCGACTTCGCACGGGGCGGGGCGGTATACATAGACGGATTTACCGACTTTACTGCCCAGGAAAAGCGGGTGCTGAGCGAGCTTACGCGCAGGGCGGACGTCACGCTCTGCCTGACGCTGGACAGCGTGGACAGCGGCAGCGAGCTCTTCGACCTCGCGCGCTCAACTGCGCGCGGCGCGCTGCGCTTTGCGCGGGAGGAGGGCATTCCCGCGCGCCTGGAGGTCATGGAAAACCGGGCGGATTCACCCATGGACGTGCTGGCGGAAAACCTGCTGGCGTATCCGGCGCGCAGCTTCGATGCGGCCGGGCGCGTGCGGCTCTATACCGTCCCGTCCATGGAGCGCGAGTGCGAGTTCGCAGCGGCGGAGGCCCTGCGTCTGGCGCGCGCCGGCTGCCGCTGGAGGGACATCGCCATAGCCGTGCGCGGCTTCGACGACTACCGGCCGGCGCTGGAAGCGGCCTTTTCCCGCTTCGGCGTGCCGCTCTTCACCGCGACAAGGCCGGACGTGCTGGCAAAGCCGCTGCCGACCTTCATCTCGGCCGCCTATGAGACGGTCACGGGCGGCTGGGAGCAGCAGGAGGTATTTGCCCTTCTGCGTACGGGTCTGGGCCCGCTGGATATGGACGAATGCGATGAGCTTGAAAACTACTGCTTCACCTGGAGCATAGCCGCGCGCCGCTGGCACTCCGAGCGGGACTGGGGCATGCACCCGGACGGATACCGCGGGGCGTTGGACGAGGCGGCAAAGCTGCGGCTCGAGCGCATAAATGAACTGCGCCGCCGCGCCGCCGCGCCGCTTCTGGCCTTCGAAAAGGCCGTCAATTCGGCGGTTACGGCCCGGGAGCACTGCGAGGCGCTCGCCGCGCTGTTTGCGGAGCTGAAGCTGGCCGAACGTCTCGCGGAGAGAGCGGACGGGCTCGAACGCGCGGGACGGCGCCAGGCCGCTGCGGAATATGCGAGAATATGGGACGCGGCGGTGGACGCTCTTGAACAGTGCGCCGCCGTGCTGGGGGACATGGAGCTGGACGCCGCGGCCTTCTCGCGGCTCTATCTGCTGACGCTCTCGCAGTACAGCCTGGGCGTCATACCGGTGTCGCTGGACATGGTGACCGCCGGCGACTTCGACCGCATGCGCCGCCGGCATATCCGGCACCTGATTGTGCTGGGCGCCAGCGACGAGAGGCTTCCCGCGCCGGAGAGCGGCGACGGCGTCTTTACGGACGACGAGCGCAGGGAGCTCGCCGGGGCAGGGCTTTCGCTGGACGCCGGGGAGAGCGAGCTCTGGCGCGAGTATACGCTCATATATAACTGCATTTCACTGCCGGACGAGACTTTGACCATAGTCTCTCCGGCCTGGGACTTGAATGGACAGGAGCTCGGCCCCAGCTTCCTTGTACAGCGTGCAAAGGGGCTCTTCGGGCTGGAGAGCCGTCCTGCGGCGCGAGCTGCGGACCTCATTGAGAGCGAGAACACGGCTGTAATCCTTGCAGCGCGCCGGGACGCGCCGGAAGCGGGCGGGACGAAAGAGCTCCGGGCATATTTTGCCGCCCGCGCGCCCGAACGCCTGCGCCGCATAGAGGGCGCGGCGGAATTCACGCGCGGACGGCTCTCGCGCGAAAGCGCGCTGCGCCTCTACGGCCGCAGCCTGAAGCTCTCCGCCTCGCGTCTTGAGCGCTTCGCTAGCTGCCGTTTTTCGTACTTCATGACCTACGGCCTTAAAGCGAAGCCGCGCACCCCGGCGCAGTTCAAGGCCCCGGAGTACGGCACCTTCGTACACTACGTCCTGCAGCACGCGGCCGCCGCCGCGGGCGGCGAGGGCTTTGCCGCCCTGTCCGACGAGCGGCTCAGGGAACTGACGCGCGAGTTTTCGGAGCGCTATCTTGAAGAGGAGCTGCTGGGCCGGGAGGGGAAGAGCGCCCGCTTCATGTATCTCTACAGGCGGCTTGCCGGGAGCATAGAGCGAATCGTGCTGGACATGGCCGGCGAGCTGCGTGCTTCGGAGTTCAGGCCGCTCAGCTTCGAGCTCGACATTTCGGCCCTGCATTCCCCCGGGCTGCCGCTGGAGGGCGGCGGAAGCGTGCGGGCCTCGGGCGTGGCCGACCGTGTGGATGGCTGGGTGCATAACGGGCGGCTCTACCTTCGGGTTGTGGATTACAAGACCGGGCGCAAGAGCTTTTCGCTTTCCGACGTGTATTACGGCCTGGGCATGCAGATGCTGCTCTACCTGTTCACACTTTCAAAGGCGGGCCGGGAGCTGTACGGCATGGACGCGGAGCCGGCGGGTGTGCTCTATGTCCCCGCGAGGGACAGCATAGTCTCCGCCGAGAGCGACGTGAGCGACGAGGAAATAGCGCGGACCAGGGCGAAGGAACTGGTGCGCAGCGGCCTGCTGCTGGACAATGACGCGGTACTTCGCGCTATGGAAAGCGGCGAGAGCGGCGTATACCTGCCGGTGAAGTGGACGAACGGCGTGCCGTCCGGCGACTCGCTTGCGAGCGCGGAGCGGCTGGGACTTCTGGCCCGGCGCCTGGACGATACCCTGCGCGCCATGGCGCGGGAGATAAGCTCGGGGAGCATACAGGCCGACCCCTGCTACAAAAGCGTGAGGGACAACGCCTGCCTCTGGTGCGACTACGCTTCCGCCTGCCGCTTCGCGGACGGGGAACAGGGCGACCGACGGAGATATCTGCCCGCGCTGAAGGCCACAAGGGTGTGGGAACTGCTGGAAGGAGCTGAGAACGATGGCTGAATTCAACCCGACGCCAGGCCAGGCTCTGGCCATCTCGGACCGTGGCGGCGAGCTGCTTGTGTCAGCCGCGGCGGGAAGCGGAAAGACCCGCGTGCTCATAGAGCGGCTGATGGGGCGAATACTTGACGCGGAGAATCCGGCGGATATAGACAGCTTCCTCATAATAACCTTCACCCGCGCCGCCGCGGAGCAGCTGCGCGGCAAGATAGGCGAGGAATTCGCCCGTCTCGGGACGGACGCGGCCATGGGCGCGCGGCTCCGCCGCCAGCGCGCCCTGCTCAGGAGGGCGCAGATATGTACGATAGACAGCTTCTGCGTCTCGCTGCTGCGCGAGAGGGCCGCCGCCGCGGGCCTGGACCCGGGCTTCGGGCTCTGCGACGAGCAGCGAGCCGGCGAGCTCAAGGCCGCCGCGCTGGAGACCGTGCTTGAAAACGCCTATGAGCGCGCGGAGGCGGATTTCCTGGAGCTGGCCGGCACAGTGGGAGCCGGGCGCGACGACTCGCGGCTGCAGTCGCTCATACTGTCCCTGCACACGAAGCTCATGGCGCACTCGCGTCCGGAAAAGTGGGCCGAAGAGCAGCGCGGGGATTTCGGCGAACTGCCTGAAGACGCCATAGATACGGTGTGGGGACGCGAGCTTTTAAACTCCGCGGCGGGACAGCTCAGATACTGGTCGGGCGTCATGCACGGCCTGCTGGAGGATATATCCTGCAGCGAGGACGCCCGCAAGGCCTATTTCTCAAGCCTTACGGAGACGGCCTCGCGCATAGACGCCGCCCTTGAGGCCGCCGGCAGGAGCTGGGACGCTCTTCGCGCCGCGCTGCCGGTGGAGTTCCCGAGGGTAGGCGCGCTGCGCTCCGACCCGGAGCTGCGCGAGACGGTTATGACCCGGCGCAAGAACTGCAAGGCTGCCCTCACAAAGCTGGCCAGGGATTTTACGGCGCCCAGCTCGGAGCTGCTGCGCGACGTGCGCAGGACGGCGCCGGCGATGAACGCGCTGCTGGATATAACGCTTGAGTTTGACGCGGAATACATGCGCCTCAAGCGCCGGCGCTCACTCATTGACTTTGTGGACGCCGAGCATCTGGCCGCGCGGCTGCTGACAGATGAGCAGGGAGGGCCGAGCGAGCTTGCGCGCGAGCTGTCGCGGCGCTATACCGAGGTGATGGTGGACGAATACCAGGATGTCTCGCGCGTGCAGGAGGAGATAGTGCACGCCGTCTCTCAGGAAGGACAGAAGCTCTTTAGGGTTGGGGACGTGAAGCAGAGCATATACCGCTTCCGTCTGGGAGGTCCGACGATATTCCTGGGCAAGTACGAGAGCTTTGACGACGCGCCCGTCCCGGACGGAAGGCCGCGCCGCGTGTTCCTGCGCGAGAGCTTCAGGTCCCGGGTCGAGATAGTAGACGCCGTCAACAGCGTCTTTGGCTGTCTTATGAGCCGCGATTTGGGAGAGCTGGACTACGACGGACGGGCACGCCTGGCCGCCAGCCTGCCCTATACCGGCGAGGTGCCGCGGCCGGAACTGGTGCTGCTCGCTTCACCCGACGGGGAGGAGGGCTCGGAACGGCCGGACAAGTACGCCTATGAGGCGCGGTATGCGGCCTCAAGGATGCGCGAGCTCGTGGAGGGCGGCACGATGCTGACCTCGCCGGGCGCCGAAAGGCCGCTCGGCTACGGCGACATAGCCGTGCTGCTGCGCTCGGCCAACGTCGCGGGGCCAATCTGGCGGCGCGAGCTGGAGAATATGGGCGTGCCCGTGGAGTCCGGGCAGGCCGGGGGCTTCTTTGAAGCGCCGGAGATAGAGGTCATGCTCTCGCTGCTCAGCCTGCTGGACAATCCCAGGCAGGACGTGCAGCTGGTCGGCGTGCTGCGCTCGGCCCTTTTCGGCTTCACGCCCGACGAGCTGACGGCGATACGCCTCGCCTCTCCGGAGGGCTGCCTCTGGGAGGCGCTTAATATCCGCGCCGGAGAAGACGGCAAGTGCGCGGACTTTGTCCGGACCATAAATTATCTCAGAGACTTCGCCCGCGAGGGCGAGCTGACGGCCCTGCTCGGCGAGATATATTCCCGCCTGGACTGCTACGCCGTATGCGCCGCGCTGAGCGGAGGCGAAGCGAGGGCCGCCAGGCTCGGAAGGCTCTTTGAACTTGCGCGTGAGTTTGAGCAGGGAGCCTGGCGCGGCCTGCGGCGCTTCAACGAGTGGATAGCACAGATGCGCGAAACCGGCCGCGAGCCGTCCATGCCGGCCGAGCAGGAGAGCGGCCGCGTGCGCATAATGAGCATACACCAGAGCAAGGGCCTGGAGTTCCCGGTGGTGTTCCTGGGAGACACGGCCCGGCAGTTCAACGAGACGGACCTGCGCTCCGCTGTGCTCGTACACCCGGAACTCGGCCTCGGGCCGAAGGTCACGGATGCGGAGCGGGGAGTGGAGTATCCAACCCTCGCCCGCAGGGCCGTGGCAAACCGGCTGCACCGCGAGCAGCTCAGCGAGGAGCTGAGGCTGCTGTATGTGGCGATGACCCGCGCAAGGGAGCGGCTCATAATGACCTGCGTGCTGCCGGATCCGGAGAAAAAGCTTTCCGGCCTTGCCGCGGCGGCGGAGAACCCGATGCCGGCGGAGCCGCTTTTGAACATGCGCAGCCTGGGCGACTGGCTCATTACGGCGGCGCTGGCCGCCGGCCGCGGCTCGCTGGAGCTCGTGCTGCGCTCGGACGAGGGTGAGCCGGCTCGCGCGCCGGCTTTGGCGGAGGCGGAGCCCGCCGCGAGGCCGGACGAAGAGCCGCAGGCGGAATTTGAAACCCGCTTTGCCTGGGAATATCCACACGCAAAGGCCGTAAACCTGCCCAGCAAGGTCACGGCTACGGAGCTAAAGAGCCTGCCGGAGCCGGACCCGGAGAGCGCGGAACTTGTAGAGCGCGCGGCGCGCCCCTTCCGTATGCCCGAGCTTGAGGGTGTGGAGCGCCGTCTGACCGCCGCGGAAAAGGGCACGGCCACGCATATGGCCCTCAGATACATAGACCTCGCCGCCGTCGGCAGCGAGGCCGACGCGCAGGCCGAACTGGACGCCCTGGTGCTCACGGGACGCATGTCCGGGCGCGAGCGCGCAGCGGTGGATGCGTACGGCATATACCTGCTTGCGCGCAGCGGGCTGGGCCGGCGCATGGCAAACGCGGAGCGGCTCTGGCGTGAGTTTGAATTCTCGCTTCTCAGGCCGGCGGGGGAGATATTCCCCGGCGCGGGGGAGGATGAGATACTGCTTCAGGGCGTCGTGGACTGCTGCTTCGCTGAAAACGGCGCGCTCACGGTCGTTGATTACAAGACCGACCGCATAGGCCCCGACTTCGCCGAAGAACGCGCCGCGCGCTACAGAAGCCAGCTCGAGTGCTATGCCTGGGCGATGGGGAAAATTGTCGGCCTGCCCGTGAGGGAGAGGATAATATATTTCCTGCGTCCGGGAAAGGCCGTAAGCATCTGAAATGCGTAAATTATCGGCAACAAATAAGATTGACACGTACATTAAACTGTAATATACTTGAACCGAAGGTTTAACACTTTTTGAGGTGGTGCAAATATGGCCGGAACAGCCGAAAGAATAGACACCCTGCTGCGCGAGCGCGGGATAACGGGCGCGAGGATGTGTGCGGATTTGGGCCTGAGCCGCAGCTTTATGACAGAGCTGCGAAAGGGGAGAATCAGGAACATAGGCGCCGAGACGGCCGCGCGCATAGCGGACTATCTGGGCGTCAGCACGGATTATCTCCTGGGCAGAGACGGCGGCCGCTTCGACGACCCGGTGGAGAGGGAGCTGGCCGGCTATCTCGAGGATATGCGCGCGCATCCGGAGAAGCGCATGCTTTTTTCGGTCACCAAAGGGGCTACCAAAGAGCAGATAGAGGCCATCGTCCATATGATAGAGGAGCTGCGTTCTTCAAAATGAAGTACCGCGAGGGCGTAGATTACTGGGTGATACCCGTGGAATTCCCGAACCGGGCGTCGCCCAGCGTGGCCGTTTCTAACGGAGACGGCACGTTTACCATATATTTAAACACGCTTTTCCCGCCGGAAAAGCGGGCGGAGGGCCTGCGGCATGAGCTCACGCACCTGGAACGCGAGCATTTCTTCAGGGACGACGCCGAGCTCTGGGAGCTTGAGGCCGAGGCGGAGGGACGGCTCAGGCTTGCTTCGCCAAAGAGGACGGTGTATGCCGGCGGGCGGGATATCCCGTTCTATGAGGACGCCGGCGACTTCCTGCGCGACTTTTTGCGCCGCGCGTCCAGGAACAGTCTGGAAATGCTGAGAGAGGCGGGTATGCTGCCCGGCGGATGGCCGCCGGAGACGGGGGACTGAATTTCCGGAGGTGAAAGATGGACAACAGGCCTGTTGGTATTTTCGATTCCGGCGTAGGCGGAATGAGCGCCGTGCGTGTGCTGCGCGGCCTGCTGCCGGGTGAGGACTGCATATACTTCGCGGATACGGCCAACGTGCCATACGGGACGCGGGACGCCGAAGAGCTGTGCCGGCTGTCGGTTTCTGCCATGGGTCGTCTGGCTGAAAGGGGCGTCAAGGCTGTGCTCGTCGCCTGCGGCACTGTCAGCGCGAACTGTCTCGAGGCGATGCGCGCCTGTGCCGGCATACCAGTAGAGGGCGTGATAGAGCCTGCTGCGCGCGCCGCGCTCGCGGGAAGCCGTACCCGACGCATAGGCGTGCTCTCCACGGAAGCCACGGCCCGCTCCGGGGCGTTCACGCGCGCAATAAGGTCGCTCGACCCCGGAGCGGAGGTGTTTGCCTGCGGAAACAGCCGGCTTGTGCCGCTGGTTGAGCGCGGTCTGGTAAGTCCGGAACTGCCTGAGGTGGCCGCGGCCGTCGCCGGCGCGCTGCGTCCGTTCGAGGGCACGGGGATAGACACTCTCATCCTGGGCTGCACGCATTTTCCGCTGCTCTCGGAGGCATTCGCCGCCGCCCTGGGCGGGAGTGCGGCGCTGATAGACTCCGGCAGGGAGGGCGCGCAGAGCTTTGCACGGCTGCTGCGGGAGCGCGATATGCTCTCCGGCAGGCGGAATGGAGGCGCCCTCAACTGCATTGTCAGCGGCAACGCCGGCGCTTTCGCCGGGGCGGCAGGACTCTTTATGCCATCGGCGGCAGGGGAACTGAGGATAGAAAAGGCTTGACATCCTCAAATAATGTGGTAATATATTAGCGTGCTATCACATTAGCGGAGTAAAGCGAAAGGCGGCGGCAGGATGCACGATATATTAAGACAGGAGGAAAAGACGGTGTACGCGCTGCGTGCGCTGTACTCCCGTTATGGATACAGGCCGTACCGGATGAGCAAGTTTGAGGAGTACGATTTGTACGCGAACAACAGAAGCTTTCTTCCGGAGGGCGGAGCTATCACCTTTACGGATACTAACGGCAGGCTGATGGCCCTGAAGCCGGATGTCACGCTCTCAATAGCCAAGAACCTGAGCCCCGCCCGGGGCGAGAGCGTGCGCGTCTACTATGACGAGAGCGTGTACCGCGCGCCGGACAGGCAGCTGGGCTTTCAGGAGATAACGCAGGCCGGGCTGGAGTATCTGGGCGAGGTGGACGCATACGCCATGGGCGAGGTCGCGTATCTCGCGGCGCGCAGCCTGGAGATTATAGAGCCGGAGTACGCGCTTGAGCTTTCGCACATGGGCTTTGTAACTGGGCTGATTGACGCGCTGGACTGCGGCGCCGCGGCAAAGGCCGAGCTGCTCCGGGCGGTCGGCTCGCGCAGCGAGCCGGGAATACGCGCCGCGGCAGGGCGCTGCGGGGCCGCGGGCGCGCCGGTGGAGCGGCTCTGCCGCGCGGCGGGGCTGTATGGCCCGCTGCGCAGGCTGATTGGCGAGCTGCGTGACATGTCGGTAAACGCTGCGACGGAGAGGGCTGTCCGTGAGCTGGCGGAGCTCTGCGAGGTGCTGGACGCCCTCGGCATAACGGAGCACATAAACCTGGATTTGTCGATAACCAGCGATATGGAGTACTATAACGGCCTTGTCTTCAAAGGCTATGTGCCGGGCGTGCCAACGGCCGTCCTGTCAGGCGGGCGGTATGACAGCCTGCTTACCAAGCTGGGGAAGCAGGGCGGAGCGATAGGCTTCGCCGTATATCTGAACCTGCTTGAGCGCCTGTACGGCGAGGGCAAAACGTATGACGCGGATGTGCTGCTGCTTGCGGACGGCCAACCCGGCACGGCTGTGGCCGCGGCGGCGAGGTCGATTGTGGACGGGGGCGAAAGCGTCCTGGTGCAGCGTGAACGCGGCAGGTACCGCTGCAGGAGGACGGCGCGTGCAACTGCGGAAGGGAGGCTTGAGTACCTTGACTGACACTCTGGACATAGCCCTGCCCAAGGGCAGGCTGGGCGAAAAGGTTGCGCGGCTGCTCGGAGAAGCGGGTATGGGCGCGGCTGATTTGCGCGAAGACAGCAGGGCGCTGGTGCTCGAGAGCGACGACGGCACGCTCCGTTTTTTCTGGGTCAAGCCGGCCGACGTGCCCATCTACGTCGAGCGCGGCGCGGCGGACCTGGGCGTGGCCGGCAGGGACGTGCTCGCGGAGCTTGGCGCGGACGTGTACGAGCTGCTGGACCTGGGCCTGGGCAGGTGCCGAATGTGCGTCGCCGGGCCGGGCGGAGCTCTCGAAAGGGACGGCGTGCTGCGCGTTGCGACAAAGTTTCCGAACATAGCCGCGCGGCATTTTCAGAACAAGGGCCGCGTCATAGATATCATAAAGCTCAACGGCTCAATTGAGCTCGCGCCGATACTCGGGCTCTCGGACGTCATAGTAGATATTGTTGAGACGGGCACGACGCTGCGTGAGAACAATTTGCAGGTGCTGGAGGACGTGCTGCCCATAAGCGCCAGATTGATAGCCAATAAGGCGGCTTTTCGCTTCAAATACGCACAGATCAAGGCCGTCAACGCCGCGCTTGGCGGCGCTCTGCAAGGAGGAAATTAAATGCTGAAGATATATGTCAGGGGCGAAACGCCCGACGCCGAGCTCGTCCGCCGCGAGGC
>CALXGL010000062.1 GCA_944387825.1 uncultured Oscillospiraceae bacterium
CAGGCCGCCCAGGAGTTCCCCGAGGTCCAGTTCTGCCACTCCACCGGCACCAAGGCCCACACCCTGAACCTCCCCAACTACCACAACACCTTCGCCTCCATCTATGAGGGCCGCTACCTCGCCGGCATCGTCGCCGGCATGAAGCTCAACGAGATGATAGAGAACGGCGAGATCACCGCCGAGCAGGCCAAGATGGGCTATGTCGGCGCCTTCACCTACGCCGAGGTCATCTCCGGCTACACCAGCTTCTATCTCGGCGCCAAGAGCGTCTGCCCGAGCGTGACCATGGACGTCACCTTCACCGGCTCCTGGCTGAGCCAGGATATGGAGGCCGAGGCCGCCAACAACCTCATAAACGGCGGCTGCGTCCTCATCAGCCAGCACGCCGACTCCATGGGCGCCCCGACCGCCTGCGAGAACGCCGGCGTCCCCAACGTCAGCTACAACGGCTCCACCATCGACGACTGCCCCGACACCTACCTCGTCTCCAGCCGCATCGACTGGGAGCCGTACTATGAGTACGCCATCAACTGCGTCCTCAACGGCGAGACCATCGACTCCGACTGGACCGGCCCCCTCGCCACCGGCAGCGTCGTGCTGACCGAGCTGAACGACGCCGTCGTCGCCGAAGGCACCGCCGAGGCCGTCGAGGAGGCCAGGGCCGCCCTCGAGGCCGGTACGCTGCACGTCTTCGACACCAGCACCTTCACCGTCAACGGCGAGACCGTCGACAGCTACCTTGCCGACGTCGACACCGACGAGAACAACGAGAAGGAGACCGAGGCCATCTCCGACGGCTACTTCCACGAGAGCGAGTACCGTTCCGCCCCGTACTTCGACATCCAGATAGACGGTATCACCCTGCTGGACACCAATTTCGGCTGATAACGCACCACCCATATCAGACACCGGCAAGCCCCTGACCGGGGCTTGCCGGCAAAGGACAGCGCAGCGACGGGATAAGGCCACTACGCTGTCCTTTGACTCTTATTCATCAACGGCTACACAAAGGAGGGGACGCCTTGGACAGCGGCAAGATAGCGGCGGTACAGATGCGCGACATCACTAAGTCCTTCGGCTCCGTGCTCGCGAACGACCGCGTCTGGCTCGACATCTACAAGGGCGAGATCCTGGCCCTGCTGGGCGAGAACGGCAGCGGCAAGACCACGCTCATGAATATGCTCTCGGGCATCTACTATCCCGACGCGGGGCAGATTTTCGTCGATGGGCGCGAGGTCGTCATACGCTCGCCCAAGGACGCCTTCGACCTCGGCATAGGCAGGATACACCAGCACTTCAAGCTGGTGGACGTGCTGACGGCGGCGGAGAACATCATCCTCGGCCTGCCGGGCAGGGGCAGGCTGGATATGAAGGCCGTGGCCGCCAAGGTCCGGGAGATAAGCGAGCGCTACGGCTTCGACGTCGATCCCAACCAGAAGATATACGATATGTCCGTCTCCCAGAAGCAGACCGTGGAGATTGTGAAGGTCCTCTACCGCGGCGCGGACATCCTGATACTTGACGAGCCGACCGCCGTCCTCACCCCGCAGGAGACGGACAAGCTCTTCGCCGTGCTGCGCAATATGCGCGACGACGGCAAGGCGGTCGTGATCATCACGCACAAGCTGAACGAGGTCGAGGAGCTTTCCGACCGCGTCGCCATACTGCGCCACGGCGCCTTCGTCGGCGATATGCCCACGAAGGCCACCAACGCCGGCGAGATGACCAACATGATGGTCGGCCGCCCCGTCTCGCTCAACATCAACCGCCCCGAACCCGTGAACCCCGAGCCGCGCCTGGAGGTCAGCCACCTCACCGTCCACGATGCGGAGGGGGGCAAGAAGCTCGACGACGTCTCCTTCACCGCCTACGCCGGCGAGATACTCGGCATAGCGGGCATATCCGGCTCCGGGCAGAAGGAGCTGCTGGAGGCCATCGCGGGCCTGCACCGCGCCGAGGGCGGCTCCATCACCTACATCGAGCCGGGTACCGGCGCGCGCGAGGAGCTTGTCGGCAAGGACCCGCGCGACATCTCCGACATGGGCGTGGCGCTCAGCTTCGTCCCGGAGGACAGGCTCGGCATGGGTCTCGTCGGCGACATGGACCTCTCCGAGAACATGATGCTGCGCTCCTTCCGGCGCGGCAAGGGCGTCTTTACCGACCGCAAGGCCCCGCACAGGCTGGCCGAGCGCGTCGTAGAGGAGCTGGAGGTAAACACGCCGAGCATTGAGACGCCGGTGCGCCGCCTCTCCGGCGGCAACGTGCAGAAGGTGCTCGTCGGCCGCGAGATCTCCAGCGCGCCGACCGTCCTGCTCACAGCCTACGCCGTGCGCGGCCTGGACATAAACTCGTCCTACACGATTTACGACCTCATAAACAAGCAGAAGGAGCGCGGCGTCGCCGTCGTCTACGTCGGCGAGGACCTGGACGTGCTGCTGGAGCTTTCGGACCGCATCCTCGTCCTCTGCGGCGGCAGGGTCAGCGGCCTGATACCCGGCAGGGGCGCGACCAAGCGCCGCGTGGGGCTTATGATGACCAAGCTGGGAGGGGGCGAAGGCGATGAATAAGACTCTGCGAGAGCCGCTGGTGCATATTTCCCGGCGCGACACCCTGCCCTGGTACAAGGCCTGGGCCATACGCGCCGCCGCCATTGTGCTCGCCGTGATAGCCTGCGGCGTCATCACCGTGCTGCTGACCGGCGAGAACCCGATAGAGGTCTACGCCGCGATGATAGACGGCAACTTCGGCACCTCTCGGCGCGTCTGGGTCCTGCTCCAGAACGTCTCCATGCTGCTGATTGTCTCGCTGGCCGTGACGCCGGCGTTCAAGATGCGCTTCTGGAACATAGGCGGCGAGGGCCAGATAATGATGGGCTGCCTCGCCTCGGCGGCCTGCATGATCTGCCTCGACGGGGTGGTGCCGAATTGGCTGCTCATAGCCGTCATGGTCGTATCAAGCGCCGCCGCCGGCGGGATCTGGGGCCTCATCCCGGCCTTCTTCAAGGCCAAGTGGAACACCAACGAGACGCTGTTCACCCTCATGATGAACTACGTCGCCACGCAGCTGGTGGCCTTCTTCATCATCGTCTGGGAGTCGCCGAAGGGTTCCGGCCACGTCGGCATAATAAACGCCGACACCCAGATAGGCTGGTTCCCCACCATAGGCGGGAACAAGTATATGCTCAACGTGCTAATCGTCGCCGTGATAACCGCGGCCATGTACGTCTACCTCAAGTACACCAAGCACGGCTACGAGATAAGCGTCGTCGGCGAGAGCGAGCGCACGGCCCGCTACGTCGGCATCAAGGTCGAGCGCGTCATAATGCGCACGATGATAATCTCCGGCGCGCTCTGCGGCATAGCGGGCCTCCTGCTTGTCGCCGGCACGGACCACACGATAACCACCACGCTCTCGGCCTCGCGCGGCTTCACCGCCGTCATGGTCAGCTGGCTCGCCAAGTTCAGCCCCATATTCATGGTGCTCACCAGCTTCCTCATCGAGTTCCTCAGCCGCGGCGCAAGCGAGATCGCCACGGACTTCGGCCTCAACGAGGCCTTCGGCGATATGCTCACCGGCGTTATCCTGTTCTTCATCATAGGCTGCGAGTTCTTCATCACGTACAGGCTGCACTTCCGCAGCCCGGCGCGCAGGGCAAAGGAGGCGGCGGAAAATGTTTGACTTCCTGGCTTTCATCCCCCGCGCCGTCTCCCAGAGCGTGCCGCTCATGCTCGGCAGCACGGGCGAGACGCTGACCCAGAAGTCCGGCAACCTCAACCTCGGCCTGCCCGGCGTCATGTACGTCGGCGCCATCTGCGGCGTCATCGGCGCGTTCTTCTACGAGCAGAGCACCCCGGCGGAGGAGATGAACGCCCTCCTCGCGGTCGGCATACCCATGGTCTGCTGCCTTGCGGCCAGCCTGCTCATGGGCCTGCTCTACTGCTTCCTCACCGTCACGCTGCGCGCCAACCAGAACGTCACCGGCCTCGCCATGACCACCTTCGGCGTCGGCTTCGGCAACTTCTTCGGCGGCTCGCTCATAAAGCTCACCGACAGCGAGATACCATCCCTCGCCCTCACGGCCACCAGCTCCTTCTTCAAGGCCCGGCTGCCCTTCGCCGGGAGCCTGGGCGCCGTCGGGGAGATCGTCTTAAGCTACGGCTTCCTCGCCTACCTGGCCGTCGTCATCTGCATCGCGGCCTCCTACTTCCTCAAGCGCACGCGCCCGGGCCTCAACCTGCGCGCCGTGGGCGAGGACCCGGCCACCGCCGACGCCGCGGGCATCAACGTCACGGGCTACAAGTACAAGGCGACCTGCATCGGCTGCATGATAGCCGGCCTCGGCGGCCTCTACTACGTAATGGACTACTCCAGCGGCATCTGGGCGAACGACGCCTTCGGCGACCGCGGCTGGCTGGCCATAGCCCTGGTCATCTTCACCATGTGGCGGCCCGCGGTCAGCATCCCGGCCAGCATCCTCTTCGGAGGGCTGTACATCCTCTACATCTTCATCCCCACCGGCACCAACCTCGCCGTCAAGGAGCTGTACAAGATGCTGCCCTACCTCGTCACCATAGTCGTGCTGATTGCCGTCTCGCTCAAGAAGAGCCGCGAAAACCAGCCGCCCGCCCACCTGGGCCTCTCGTACTTCCGAGAGGAACGATGAATATTTTTCCAGCTCACTGCATAGCGGCCGCCTGCGGGCGGCCGCTTTTTCTTGACGAAAATAATCCCAAGTTATTCAACACAGGACCGAATTTCGTCAAAAAGATACAAGATTGACATAATGGGCGCTTTGGTGTATATTTAAAACAACTTGTTGCGTACTCAAGCCGTATGCAACGTATTGTTTATATATGGAAGAAAGGCGGATAGCAATGTTCAAAATAGCGGAGAAATATCCTCTTAACACCTCGCGCACCATTTTCAGGGTAAGCATCGAAGCGCCGCTTATTGCCAGGGCGGCCAAGCCGGGGCAGTTCGCCATTTTCAGGCTGGACGAGTTCGGCGAGCGCTTCCCGCTCACGATCGCGGACTACGACCCCGACGTGGGTACCGTCAGCTTTAACTTCCAGCCCGCGGGCAAGAGCACCCAGATGTTCTCGCTGATGGAGCCGGGCGACTATATAGCGGACATCGTCGGCCCCCTCGGCCGCCCCGCGGAGATAGACGTCAACGCCAAGCGCGTCTGCGTGGTGGGCGGCGGCACCGGCTGCGCCATCAACTACCCCGTCGCCAAGGAGCTGAAGCGCCTCGGCATAGGAGTGGACATGGTCTGCGGCTTCCGCAGCAAGGACATCGTGATAATGGAGGATGAGTTCCGCGCCGCCTGCGACAACCTCTACATCTGCACGGACGACGGCAGCTACGGCGAGCACGGCTTCGTCACGGTCAAGCTCAAGGAGCTTATAGAGTCCGGCGTCCAGTACGACAGCGTGCTGACCTGCGGCCCGATAGTCATGATGAAGAATGTGGCCGAGGTCACCAGGCCCTATGGGATAAAGACCAACGCGAGCCTCAACCCGATAATGATAGACGGCACGGGCATGTGCGGCGGCTGCCGCCTCACCGTGGGCGGCGAGCGCAAGTTCGCCTGCGTGGACGGCCCCGAGTTCGACGCGCATCTGGTGGACTGGGACGGCCTTTTGGAGCGCAACACCTTCTACAACCCGGAGGAGTCGGAGGAGAACGAGCACGTCTGCCGCATCACCGGCGGCGTCCGCC
>CALXGL010000063.1 GCA_944387825.1 uncultured Oscillospiraceae bacterium
TTATAGCGTTCTTTTTGCTGCTTGTCAATGCGAATTGCACACTGCTTTGCAAAAACACTCCTTGACAAATCTCGTCTCATGAACAGAGGGTGGGAAAAATGACAGAGGAAAAGATGCGGGAGGGCCGTCTGGCTTTCCTGACAGATACGCTGCAGAAGCTGCTCGGGCAAGACAGCCCTACCGGCTTTACCGAAAAGGTGGTGACGGCGGCGGAGAAGGTCGCCCGGGAGCTGGGCTTTGCCGCACGGCGCACCAACAAGGGCAATCTGGTCGTCACGATACCCGGCCGGGAGACCGGGCGCAGGGTGGGGCTCTGCGCGCATGTGGACACATTGGGCCTGATGGTGCGCTCGGTCACGGCCGACGGGATGCTGATGGTCACCAAGGTGGGCGGCCCGCTGCTGCCCACACTGGACGGCGAATATTGCCGCATCTACACCCGCGAGGGCAAGGTGTACACCGGCACGGTGCTCAGCCTGTCGCCGTCGGTCCATGTGCAGGATGACGCGGCCACACGTCCGCGGGACGAGAAAAACATGGCCGTGCGCATCGACGAGAAGGTGCGCAGCAAGGAGGACGTGCTTGCCCTCGGCATCGCGGCCGGAGACTTTATCTGCTATGATCCCAAGACCACGATCACCGACAGCGGTTTTGTCAAGTCCCGCTTTCTGGACGACAAGGCCAGCGCCGCCTGCCTGCTGACCCTGCTGTGGCAGATGCGCGAAACCGGCGCTCGGCCCCGGTTCGAGACGTATTTCACCCTCACCGTCCATGAGGAGGTGGGCCACGGCGGCGCCACCCTGCCCGCGGTGGACGAGCTGCTGGCGGTGGACATGGGCTGCATCGGCGAGGATCTGAGCTGCACCGAGTATCAGGTCTCCATCTGCGCCAAGGACGGCGGCGGCCCCTACGATTACGGCATGGTCAGCCGCCTGGTGAAGGTGGCAGAGGAGCATAAAGTGGACTACGCGGTGGACATCTACCCCCACTACGGTTCGGATGTGGGCGCCGCCTGGCGCGCCGGCATGGATTGCCGGGCCGCCCTCATCGGCCCCGGCGTGCACGCCTCTCACGGCATGGAGCGCACGCATCTCGACGGTCTTTGCGCTGCCATGGATCTGGCGGCGCTCTATCTGGAGCTGGCCTGAAGCTTCTTCATGCAAAAAACCTTCCGGATGCGATGGCATCCGGAAGGTTTTTTCTATTTAAAAGCATCGTCGCACGAAGCCCCACTCGCCGCCGGAAATGAAAGCTCCACCGTGAGGCGGCCGTCCGCGCAGGAGGCGGCAATCGTTCCGCCCATCTGCTCCGTCAGAAGCCGCGCGATGGAGAGGCCGAGGCCGGTGGACGGTCTGGCCGAATCCACGGTATAAAAGCGGTCGAAAAGCTTTGCCACCGACACAGGATCGAGATCGGGCGCGTCGTTGGAGAAGGTCATAATGCCGGTTTCCTCCAGCGTCACGGCAAAAGTGCCCGCCCCGTGGCGCAGGGCGTTTGAGAGGATATTCCCCAGCACGCGGCTCAGCGCGGCGGAGTCAAGCTGCCGTTCCACCCGCCGGTCGGTCAGCTGCAGCGCAGGGACAATCCCGCGGCTCTCAAACGCCCCGCAAAAGGCGAGCAGCGCCTTCTCCAGCGCGCGGCCTAGCTCGACCGGCTCCCGCTTCCGTTCCGGAACAGAGGCTGCCGCCGAGTAGACGAGCAGTTCTTCCGTCAGGCGCTTCATGGCCCGCGACCGCTCCCTAATCTGCGCGGCGTACCGCCGGGCGTCGGGGGAAAGGCTCTCCCCTTCCAATAGCTCAAGATAGCCGCCCAGCGCCGTCAGGGGCGTGCGCAGATCGTGGGAGAGACCCGCGACCGCCTCCCGGAGCTCGCGGTCTCCCCGCTGGTACCGCAGACGTTCCCGGCGCAGCGCCCGCAGTTGCCGGTTGAGGGCTTCCGCCAACAGGCGCAGCTCCCGGTCCCGGGTCGGCAGCGTGAGGAGGGTGTTCGTTTCCTCCGACAAACGCTCCCGCAGCCCTTCGCGCAGCTCCCGCACGCCCCGGCGCAGAAGGAAAACCTTCCCGCCGAGAGCGATCACGGCGCACAAAAGCAGGGAAACAGCGATCCACGCGGCGGCAGTCATAGAGCACCTCCTATTTGACGTCTTTTCTGCGGAACAGGAACAGACCGAGCGCAGTTGTGAGAAGCACGAGCACGAGCGAATACGCGAGCAGCAACCACGGCCGCTCAACAGACAGGTTGGAAATCTGGAAGCCCTGCCCGGTGGGCAGCACATCGTTGAAGAATTCATAAATCGTGCGCTGCACGCCGCCCACATAGGCCGGATTCAGCGCCCCTTCTCCCCCATTTTCCACAAGCTGCGCGCCCTCCGGCGTAAAGATGTACTGGGAGAGAATCCGCTCCGGCTGTTCGAGCCCGCTGAAAATTTTCTGGCTGAAGGACAAGGTGAGAATCGACGTCAGGAAGCAGGCCGACGCCGACAGCGCGCGGTTCGGGATCAGGAACGCCAGCAGCGTGTACACGGAGGCATACACCGCCGTGGAGCCGACGCCGCAGGCCAGATGGGCGGCAATTCCCGACTCTGTCATCTGGAAGCCGCCGATGAGCGGCAGGCCGAACGCAATCGCCCCGAGTCCGCCGATGAAAAG
>CALXGL010000064.1 GCA_944387825.1 uncultured Oscillospiraceae bacterium
TCGGCATCATGGCCTTCGGCGTGGGCATGTTCCAGGGCTCGATACAGTCGCTCTCCCGCAGCTACTTCACCAAGATAATCCCGCCCGAGAACTCCGGCGAGTATTTCGGCATCTACGACATCTTCTCAAAGGGCGCGAGCTTCCTCGGCTCGGCCGTGATAGCCGTGGTAAAATTCGCCGGCGGAACAATAAACATAGCCGTCGGCCTCATGGCCTTCTTCTTCGCCGCCGGCTGGCTCCTGCTGAAAGTCGCCGACAGGCAGCCCGGTCGGCGAGGGTAAAATGCGGATTGACAATCCGGTATTTTTACCTTATAATGTACATACAATGATAGTGGTGTGTTTACACCGCTTTGGGCTGGCCGCAAGGCCCTGGTCCACCGACTGGCGGGGAATTTCCCCGCCTTTTTTATTGCTTATGCGCGCAGAGGGGCAGCGGGGAGGGTATGCGGCGTGGCGGAAAAAATACTCAGCATATTTATAGACGAATCCGGCGACTTTGGAGCTTATGACCGCAGGGCGCCATATTACCTGGTGACTATGGTATTTCACGACCAGGACTGCGACATTACCGGCAATATCCAGGCGTTGAATGATTGCATGAGCCGTCTTGGCTATCCGTTCCACGCCATTCACACCGGGCCTCTTATCAGGCGCGAAAGCGTCTACGCCGAAGACTTGATGACGGCGAGAAAAAGTCTTTTTAACGCCCTCTTTAATTTTTCCAGAAAGCTGGACTTCAAATATATCTGTCTGCCGCTCAGGAAGGGCGAAACCATGTGCAGCGAGGCCCTTATGTCCAAATTGGCGCGGCTTCTCGATGAAGAGCTGCAAAGTATGCAGGATTTTTTCGCCAGGTACAGCAGGATTATCATTTACTACGACAATGGCCAGGTTGAGCTGACCAGAGTGCTGAAAAATGTGTTCAGCGGCTTTTTTTCAGACGTGGAGTTCCGACGGGTCAAACCCGCAGAATATAAGCTCTTTCAGGTGGCGGACCTCATGTGTACGCTGGAATTGCTGTCGCTGAAAGCTGATTCGGGAAGCTTCAGCAATTCCGAGAAAGAGTTTTTTTCATCCGTCCGTGATTTTAAAAAGAACTATTTGAAGCCGGCGTTGAAGAAGAAAATTTGAAAGGCCAAGCCATGTTCCTCTCCTACCTCAAATCCCGCGCTGCGGTCATAATTGCGCTGGGCGCTTTCGTGCTCATATTTGCGCTCATATTCTCGCTCTACGAGCTGCCTGTTGAGGCCGTGGGCTACGCGGCGCTGCTCTGCGCCGTGCTGGGCGCGGTCTTCCTCGCTCTCGGCTACTCGCGCTGGTGCCGGCGCTGCCGGACGCTGGAGCTGTTGCTGCGCACCATCTGCGTCAGCGACGACGGCCTGCCCGAGCCGGGCTCCTACAGCGAGGAGCTGTATCAGGAGCTGGTGCGCACCCTCTCCGCCGAGCGCGCTCGGCTCGACGCCGCAGCGGACAGGGAGAGGCGCGACGCCGCCGACTACTACGCCATGTGGGCGCACCAGGTGAAGACGCCCATCTCCGCCATGCGCCTCCTACTGCAGCAGCCCGGCGAAGCCGACCGCGCCGCGCTGGAGGCAGAGCTCTTCCGCGTGGAACAGTATGTTACAATGGTGCTCAGCTATCAGAAGCTGGAGGGCGACTCCTCCGACTTCGTGCTCCGCCGCCGCTCTCTCGACGACGTGGTGCGCGGCTGTGTTCGCAGGTACGCGCAGAGCTTCATACTCAAAAAGCTGCCGCTGAGCTTCGAGGAGACGGGCCTCACCGTACTCACAGACGACAAGTGGCTCGCCTTCGTCATCGAGCAGCTGCTCTCCAACGCGCTCAAATACACCTCCTCAGGCGGCATACGGATATACGCCGAGGGCCTGAAGCTCGTCGTCGAGGACACGGGTATCGGCATCGCGCCCGAGGATCTGCCCCGCCTGGGCGAGCGCGGCTACACCGGCTACAACGGCCGCGAGGACAAGAAGTCCACTGGCCTCGGCCTCTACCTCTGCCGCCGGGTTTGCGACAAGCTCGGGCACAGGCTGGTCATCGAGTCCACGCCCGGCGCCGGTACGAGGGCGATGGTCGTTTTCGCCGACAGGAAAAACCTCTACGAATAAGCCCGGGGCTCCCTCTCAGGGGGAGCCCTTTCTGCGCGCAACCTTACAAAGATGTAAGGTTAATGTAAGGTAAATCGATGGCAGCGTAAGCTTTGGTCTGTTATTATATAGCCGTAAACCAGTTACGGAGGTATTAAACCATGGCGCTTCTCGAAGTCCAGGGACTGAAAAAGATATACACCACCCGCTTCGGCGGCTCGCAGGTGCAGGCGCTCAGCTCGGTGAGCTTCAACGTCGCCGAGGGCGAGTACGTTGCAATCATGGGCGAGAGCGGCAGCGGCAAGACGACGCTGCTGAACATCCTCGCCGCGCTGGATAAGCCCACGGGCGGCACGGTGCTGCTCGACGGCAGGGATATCACGAAGATAAAGGAGAGCGCGCTCGCGGCCTTCCGGCGCGACAGCCTCGGCTTCGTCTTCCAGGACTTCAACCTGCTCGACACCTTCTCGCTTCAGGACAACATCTTCCTCCCGCTCGTGCTCCAGGGCAAAAGCTACGAGGAGATGAGCGGGCGCATAGGCCCGCTCGCGAAGAAGCTCGGCATAA
>CALXGL010000065.1 GCA_944387825.1 uncultured Oscillospiraceae bacterium
TAAATCCCGGCAGGCACATCGTTTTTAAAGCTGGCATTTTTCTGAAAAGTGTGTTAATATACTTAGATGGCACGCAAAGTGTATTACAACGCCTCTTGAGGAGGGCTTTTCCTTGTCAATAACGTCCGCAATTTTTCTCGGGATTGTGCAGGGCCTGGCCGAATTCCTGCCCATATCCAGCTCCGGCCACCTTTCTGTTCTGCAGAACCTGTTTCACCTGTCTTCGCTTGAGGAGGGCCATCTCTTTTTTGACGTACTGCTGCACCTGGGTACGCTTGTCAGCATCTTTATCTGCTACTGGAAAGATATCAAGGACATGGCGCGCGAGGTGTTCATTGTCCTCCGCGGCGGCCGCACCATAACCGGAGAGCGCGTGAGCCAGCCTCTCAGCGCGGCCAGACTCTTCATGATGCTGGTCATAGCGACACTGCCTCTGGTGCTTATTGTGCCGATAAACGGCCTGGTGGAGGAACTGTATTATAAGAGCTGGTTTATCGGCATAGCATTTCTGCTGACGGGATGCCTGCTCTTCGTCTCCGACAAGATGACGCCCGGGCGCAAGACGGAAAAGAATATGCGCATACGCGACGCGCTCATTATCGGCTGCTGCCAGTGCGTGGCCACGATACCCGGCCTGAGCCGCTCCGGCACCACGATAACCGCCGGCATCGCCACCGGCCTCGACAGACAGTTTGCCATGCGGTTTTCCTTCCTCCTGAGCATCCCGGCCGTGCTGGGCGCCAATATTCTCTCCATTGTGGACGCCGTAAGCGAGGGGATCGACGTCTCGCTCCTTCCGGCTTATCTGCTGGGCATGCTGGCCGCCGTGATTTCGGGTATAGGCGCCATAACGCTTATGAGGCTGATTTCACGCAAGAACAAATTCGGTTTCTTTACTTACTACTGCTGGGCGGCCGGCATCGTGACGCTGGTGCTGTCGCTCGGATACTGAGAAAGGCAGGCTTTGCTAAATGGCTAATTCCTCCGGCGGGAATAAAAAATCCACCGGCACCGCGAAAAAATCCGCGCCGCAGCGCTCCAAAGCGCCGGCCAAGTCCGCGCCGCGCCCCATACGCCGCGAGGTTGGCGCCGTTGTATGCGCCTTCCTCGGCGTGTTTTCGCTGATAGGCTACTTCGATGTGGAAGCCCTGTTTATAGACGTGTTCTGCGGTTTCCTCAAGGGCCTGCTCGGCTGGGGCTATTTCCTGTTCCCGATATCCCTGCTTATTTCGGCCTATATTCTGGCCACGCACAGGGGGCGCCCGGTTGTGCTGCGCGTGACTAGCGCAATGCTGCTGCCTCTTATAGTGGGCGCTGCGGCACACATGCTCTTTGCCGGAGACGGCTTCGATTTTAACCGGCATTTTATGGACCTGTGCGAGACGCTGTATAAGAGCGGCACCATGCTGGCAAGCGGCGGACTGGTCGCCGGCCTTCTGAGTATGGCGCTTGAGAAGATGTTCAGCGTTTACGGAGCCATTCCCGTGCTGATTGCCCTGATAGTATTCCTGTGCATGTGCATAGGCCGCGTTACGGTCGGAAAGCTTGTGGACTGGTGGCGCGGAAGGGGACATGCCGAATACGAATACGAGCCCGAACAGGAGAACGTCAGCCGCGCCCGCCAGAGCCGCGGCAGGGAGGCGGACAGGCCCGCCGCCGCAAAGCAGCGCCGCACAAGGGCCGATGTGCCCATAGACGTGCCCATGGACGACGAGCCGGGGGAAGACGACGAATACTTTGACCGCTTTCAGGAGTACAATCCGCCGGCGAAGAGCGCATACCGCCCTGAGAAGAGCCGCGAGGGCACTCCGATTCCGGTCAGCTCCGTTTACACTGCCAGGCCGGAAATCGAGCGGCCCGCGCCTCAGCCCGTAATGACCGGATTCAAGCCTGAGCCAAGGGCGCAGCCCGAGCCGGATAGCCATGACGAGCCTGCGGCTGAACCGGTGTTCATTGAAGAGCCGGTAAAAAAGCCGCGCGCCGAGAAGACCAAGCCCGACGAGAAGGTAAACGCCGAGATGGCCCGCGAGCTTGACAAGGCGGCGTCCGGCACGCCGGAGTATGAGTTCCCGCCACTTGACCTCCTGCGCAAGTCCTCGGCCGCAGCCCCCGACGGCAGGGACGAGATAGCGCTCAACCGCGAGCGGCTGGAGGCCTCGCTCAAAAGCTTCGGAGTGGCGGCACGCATAGTCGGCGCCACCCGCGGCCCCACGGTCACGCGCTACGACCTGGAGCTCGACGCGGGCGTTAAGCTCACCAAGATAACAAACCTCGCCAACGATCTTGCCCTCAACCTGGGCGTCATGAACGTGCGCATCGCGCCGATACCGGACAAGATAAGCACGGTCGGCATAGAGGTGCCGAACAAGATAGTCTCGATAGTCTACCTGCGCGAGGTCATAGAGTCCCCCGAGTTCCAGAACGCCAAGAGCACCCTCTCCTTCGCCATAGGCAAGGACATCTCCGGCAAATGCGTCGTAGGCAATATAGCGAAGCTCCCGCACATGCTGATTGCCGGCACCACCGGCAGCGGCAAGAGCGTCTGTCTCAACTCGCTGCTTTTGAGCCTGCTTTACAAGTCCACGCCCGAGCAGGTGAGGCTCATCATGATAGACCCCAAGATGGTCGAGCTCGGTATATACAACGGCATCCCGCATCTCTACGTCCCTGTGGTCACCGACCCCAAGAAGGCCGCCGGCGCGCTGCAGTGGGCCGTCGTCGAGATGCTCAAGCGCTACCGACTCTTCTCCGAGTGCGGCGTGCGCGACCTCGCGGGCTATAACGCGCATCAGAAGAAGACGGGCGGCGAGACCATGCCGCAGGTCGTCATAGTCGTGGACGAGCTCGCCGACCTCATGCTCGTGGCCA
>CALXGL010000066.1 GCA_944387825.1 uncultured Oscillospiraceae bacterium
CTTTCTCACAGGGGCCCGCACCCCTATTGTATCACGCTTATCTTGCACTTTAAAGCCCTGATTTACATTCATAGGAACCGGGACACCGTGATGCTCTCGACCGTGTACGCGCTGTCCGGATAGAGAAAGACGTGTGCGCTGCCGGGAATCAGCAGGTAGACGAAGCGGCCTCCCTCCCCGTCGCAGAGCGCGCCGCGGGCGCTGCTGGATTCCTCCGAGCCGCAGAGCAGGCCGCGCCCCCCGGGATCGAACGCGTTGGGGAAGCTCGCGAGGATGTCGCCGAGCGTGCAGCCAAGGTCGAGCCCGCAGATCGAGAGGCCGGTGCCGGGCTCCGTGGCCGTGAAAATCTCCAGATCCCAGTTGGCGTAGCTGAAGCTGCAGCCCGGCGCGGTATATGCCGTCCAATAATCGCCCTCGGCGGAAAGCTCGACGCCGGGCATGGCCAGCAAAGCCTCGCGGTCCTCGCACGCTCCCACGGGCAGGCTCACCTCGCCGCGGAATGGCATTTCAGCCCAGGCGAGCAGGGCCTCCTCGCGCGTGACTTTGGACATGATTAACGCCCACGTTTATGTAATGTGCTCATATTATAGCGGGGGCTTGCATCAGAATTGTATCATATTGGCGAAAAAACTGCGCGGAAATTAAAAAATATGCCTGATATAAAAAAGCCGAACCGCAAATCTCTCTGCGGTTCGGCTTTTCGCGTTTTTATACCACCTGGGCTTTGATAAGATTTGTACTGCCGGAACGTCCTATCGGGATGCCGGCGCTTATTACGACCATCTGGCCGCTTTCAACGGCGCCCTCCTTGAGCGCGCTCTGAACGCACATTGAGAACAGGCGGTCGGTGGAATCGACGTACCCGGCCAGCAGCGGGGTCACGCCCCAGGATATGGCCAGCTGGCGTCTGGCGCGCTCGGTGGTCGTAAAGGCCACGATGGGACAGGCCGGGCGGAAGCGGGAAATCATCCTGGCCGTATGTCCGGACTGAGTGGGCGTCAGTATGGAGTCCGCCTCCAGGTCCATGGCGGTCTGGCAGCAGGCGTGGGTTATGGCGTCGTTTATGGAGCGGCCGGTCAGGAACTCGAACTTGCGGAAGCGGCCCCAGTAATCGGTCGCCAGCTCCGCGGCGTTTATCGTGTTGACCATGGTCTCGACGGCTTCCAGCGGATACTTGCCGGAGGCGGTTTCGCCGGAGAGCATGACGCAGCTCGTGCCGTCGAAGACGGCGTTGGCGACGTCGCTGACCTCGGCCCTGGTGGGACGGGGGTTGCGAATCATCGAGTCGAGCATCTGCGTGGCCGTGATGACGGGCTTGCCGGCCATACTGGTCAGTTTTATCATCTTCTTCTGCAGCACGGGGACCTCATAGGCCGGAATCTCCACGCCCAGGTCGCCGCGGGCAACCATAAGTCCGTCGCTTGCGGCGATTATCTCCTCCAGATTGTCCACGCCCTCGCGGTTCTCAATCTTGGAGATGATGCGGACGTGCTCGCCGCCGTACTCGCGCAGGCAGGCGCGGATGTCCTCCACGTCGCTGGCCTTGCGGACGAAAGAGGCCGCCACGAAGTCGAAGTCCTGCTCCACGGCGAAGCGCAGGTCGTCCCTGTCCTTTTCCGTGAGAGAGGGGAGGTGGATATGTACGTCCGGTATGTTGATGCTCTTGTTGCTGGAGAGCGGGCCGCCGCACTTGACCGTGCATAGGATGTCCTGCCCGCTTATTTCGCGGACCTCGAGTTCTATGAGCCCGTCGTCGATAAGCACCCTGCAGCCCGGGCTGAGCTCCTTGTGCAGGTCGGCGTAGGTGACGGACACTATTGTGCCGTCGCCGGGGACGTCGCGGGTTGTAAGCGTGAAGTCCGCCCCCTCGGCGAGCGTCACGGGGCCGTCTTCAAAGGTTTTGATTCGGATTTCAGGACCCTTGGTATCCAGTATCGTCGCGACGGCGGCGCCCAGATCGTCCCGCACATGCTTGACTTTGTTAAGCAGGGCAAGGTGACTCTCATGCGTGCCGTGCGAGAAGTTGAAGCGCGCGGCGTTCATGCCCGAGAGCATGAGCGAGCGGAGCATCTCCTCGTTGTCAACCGCAGGGCCCATAGTGCAGATTATTTTGGTCTTTCTCAAGGGCTGTTCCTCCAAGCAAAAATGTTCATTGTTTATTATACAACAATCTTTCCAAGCTTACAAGCAGTGTTTTGAACGGAAGCCGTAAAATATTTGCAAGGCGCTCGAAAGGCCCCGGACGGTACCGGGGCCTTTCGCTGCGCGGGGATTATTTTGCGTGTATGTCTATGTATTCGGCCTTGAGTTTGGAGTAGATTATCTTCTGGCTGCGGTAAAGCCCGGTGTAGCCAGAGAGCATATAGGCTATGGCCGCCGCGACGGCGAAATATATGACGCCGTCGGAGCCGAAGAGCTCGACGGCCAGCACGACCGAGGCGACGGGGCAGTTCACCGCGCCGCAGAAGACGGAGGAGAGCCCCAGCGCCGCGGCGAAGGCCGCCGGTACGCCGAGCAGCGGGCCCAGAACGCAGCCCATGGTGGAGCCTATGAAAAAGGTGGGGACAATCTCGCCGCCTTTGAAGCCGCTGGCCAGCGTCACGGCGGTGAACAGGAGCTTGAGCGCGAAATCCCAGGGGCGCGCGTCCCCCTGCTGGACGGCGGAGGCAATCACGCCGGTGCCCGCGCCGTTATAGTCGCCCGTCCCGGCAAGCCAGGTGAGCGCGACAAGTATGCAGCCGCCCGCGAGGGCGCGCAGGATGCTGTTCGGGACAAGACGGGAAAACAGCTTTTCGCTGTGGTGCAGCACGGCGCAGAGTATAACGCTCATCAGCGCGGCTGCAATGCCGAGCAGGGCCACGCGCCACAGCATGTCCGGGGAAAGCGCGGGGGCGGCAACCGAAAAATGCGTGGGCGCTATGCCGAAAATGCGGGTTATGCCATAGGCGGCCAGCGCGCTTGCAAGGCAGGGGACGAGCCCGGCATAGTACAGCTCGCCCACGCTTATAACCTCCAGCGCGAATATCGTAGCGGTAAGCGGGGTGCCGAAAAGCGCGGAAAAGAGCGCGCTCATGCCGCACTGCGTCGCGAGACGCCTGTCCTTGTCGTCAAGGCGGAAAAGGCGGGCTATGTTCTGGCCCAGCCCGCCGCCTATCTGCAGCGCGGCGCCCTCGCGCCCGGCGCTGCCCCCGAAGAGATGGGTCAGCGCCGTGGAGATGAATATGACGGGTACGAGGGCCGTGTTTATGCCCCTGCCCTCGTGTATGGCGTCGATTACCGTGTCCGTGCCCAGGCCGTCGAGCCCGGAGACCCTGTACAGCAGGGCGATGCATACGCCGCCCGCCGGGAGAAGAAGAACCAGCCAGGGCTGCGCTTCGCGCAGGCCGGTGGCCGAAGCCACGGTGAGGTAAAACAGCGAGCCGACAAGCCCGCCGGCCGCCCCGGTCACGGCCGCCACCGCCAGCCACTTTATGAAAGCACGTGCCGCCGCGCCGGCGGCCTGCGCGCGATTTCCCATATTTTTCACGCTTACACCCTCAAAAGACAAGACTTTGATAAACCCCATAGACTTTATCACAGGGAAACGGCTTTGTAAAGCGGGCCGAAAGCTTTCGCCGCCTTCGCCCGGCGGGAGAACGCGGACGGAAAAAGGACCGCAAGAGCGGCCCTTTCCATAACATTAGTATATGTCCTCAACCACGCTCTCGGGCGGGCGGGTGAGCTCGTCGGGATTCTTGAGATAGTAGCGCAGGTACTTGAAGGCGCTGGCGTAATAGCTGCCGTCGCAGATGCGCTCGTCGCAGACTATCTTGTAGTCCACGAACTTGCGGTGGACGACCTGGCCCTCGGCGTTGACGCCGGTCTCCATGCGCTTGGCGCCGAAGGCGAGGAAAACGGGCAGGTTGCCGAAATTGTAGAGGTGGTGGTATATGGGCGGGATGCCCAGCGAGCCCAGGTCGGTGATTATCATCGAGCCGTGGAAGGGGCTCACGCCCAGCAGCGAGGAGGGCAGCCAGTCGAAATAGTCGAAGAGGCGTATCAGCCAGACCGCGAACTTGAGCACGAGGCGCGGTATCTTCATGAGTACGCCGGCCGCGTTCTCCGTGCCGCTCGTGTCGCCGGAGCGTATCTCCTCGACGGCGGCGTTCATCTTGTTGTAGACGTCGTAGATGGTGTCCGTCGGCTCGAAGACCACCTTGGCGCAGGTTTCGGGGCTGTCGGGCTCGACGCTGTACTTGACCATCATGTTGACAAGTATCTCATTGCGCGCATAGACGCGCTGACCCGAGACAAAGCGGTTGAGCGCAGGCATGTGCGAGACAACGCGGATATAGGCCGCGATGAACATGTGCAGCATGCCCAGGCCCTTGTACCCGCCGCGGCGCTGCTCGCGCAGCCAGCGGTCTGTTTCGGTGATATCTACCTCTCCCTCAAAATAATTGCTCGCGTCGTTGCGGTCGCGCATTATGTAGGGAGTAAAAGCCATAAGCGGGGTTATCGTGCGCAGACGGCGGCCTTCCTTGCGGTCCCCGAAGCGCTTGCGCGGCTTGTCTGCCATGGAGCATCCTCCTCTGTACGTAAATGACAAATCATTATAATACATATCCTTCGTCATATCAAGTAAAATATTTACAGTTAGGCGGAAAAATCAAACTTTCGTGCAGATTGATAAAAAGTTGACGTATGCAGGCGTGCATAGCTTGGTGGTCATTTAACAATAAAAAGTGCACAAGAAGTCTTGCTTATTTCAGAATAATTTGGTATGATTGGAGTACAGTTTTATTGATGGAAATTATCAAATTTCCGTCTTTTCCGGCAGGAGGTGTATTAATGTCCTTTGAAGCTGTGACAGCGATTGAGGAGGCCGAAACCAAGGCCCGGCAGCTCAAGGCCGACGCGCTTGCTGCGGCAAAGTCGGCTGAAGCGGCCGCTGTGGAGGAAGGGAAGCTCGCCCTCGAGTCCGCACGCAAGAAGGCCGCGGCGGAGGTGCGCGAACTGCGCGCCAAATCCGACGAAAAGGCCAAGCAGGACGCGATGGAGCTGGCCTCCGACACCGAAAACAAGAAGGCCGCCATGCGCGCAAGAGCGGACGCGCGTATGGAGAAGGCCGCGGCGCTCATTGTGGAAAGGGTAGTGAACGGCTGATATGGCTATCGTAAAGATGAAAAAGCTGCGTCTGGCCGTCATGGCCCGCGAGCGGAAGGCCCTGCTCAAGGACCTGCTGCTTCTGGGCTGCGTCGAATTCAGCGAGCCGAGCGAGCTTGAGAGCGGGGACTTCCCGGAACTCAGGCGCTGCACAAGCGGTTCCCTGAGCGGCGACCGAGCCGACCACGCCCTGCTGTTGGACGCCATCAAGCTCATGGATAAGTATGCCCCGGCAAAGGGCGGCTTCCTGAAGCCGCTGCCGGCCGCGAAGGTGGACGCCGTTCTGGATGAGAGCGAGCTGCCCGCGGATTTGGCGATGGCGGAAAAGGTGACCGGCAAGGCCGAGGAAATCCGGCGCTGCCAGAGCGAGACTTCGCGTCTGGAGGCGTCTGTTTTGGCGCTTACGCCCTGGCTGGAGCTGGATGTGCCGCTCAACTTTAAAGGCACGGCCACAACGGTGTTCGCAACGGCGAGCCTGCCTGCGGCGGCGGATATGACGGCGGTGAACGCCGCGCTTGAAGACGCCGCCCCGGAGGCGCAGCTGCTTCCGGTGTCGGCGGACAAGAGCCTCAATTATGCGGCGCTTATCTGCTACAGGGACGAGTACGACGCGGCTCTGGAGGCGCTCAGGCCTCTGGGCTTCAACCTTATGGGCCCCGGCGAGTACGCCGGGACGGCCAGGGAAGAGGTGCGCAAGGCGCAGGAGCGCATCGCCGAGCTGGCGGAAAAGCAGCAGAAGCTGGCCTCGGAAATAGAGCAGCTGGCCTCGCACAGGGCGGAGCTCAAGCTGCGCGCGGATACGCTCTCGACGAAGATTGCCCGCGCGGAGGCCGAGGAAAAGCTTATGGGCACGGAGACGACGGTGCTGCTGCAGGGCTGGATTCCGGCGGAGAAGGTGGACGAACTCGGCCGCGTGCTGGGCAAGTACGACTGCGCCTGGGAGACCGCCGACCCCACGGAGGACGAGATTCCCGACGTGCCGGTCAAGCTCAAGAACAACCGCCTTACCCGCGCGCTCAACATGGTCACGGAGATGTATTCTCTGCCGGCCTACAACAACGTAGACCCGAACCCGCTTATGGCGCCGTTCTTCATATTGTTCTACGGCATCATGCTCGCGGACATGGGCTACGGCATACTGATGATAATCGCCGCCATAGTCGTGCTGGCCAAGGCAAAGCCGAGGAAGGGCATGCGTAATTTCTTCGAGCTGATGCTCTGGTGCGGCATCTCGACGACCGTCTGGGGCGCGATAACCGGAGGTTTCTTCTCCGACGCGCCGCTGCAGATTGCGCAGATTATAAACCCGGACACCACCTGGACAGGCCTGCCGGCGCTCTTCACGCCGCTCAACGACACGATAATGATACTTATAGGCGCCATGTGCCTGGGCTTCGTGCAGATTATAACCGGCATGATAGTCAACGTGGTCATAAAGGTGAAGCGCGGCGAGATATTCTCCGCCGTATTTGAAGAGGGCACCTGGTGGGTCATCTTCATCGGCATAGCCTGCCTGGCCCTGGGCGTCGGAAACATTGCCGGCGTGCCCGTCGTGCTGGCAATAGGCGTCGTGATGCTCTTCATAGGCTCGGCCAAGGGCAAGAAGGGCTTCGGGATAATAACCGGCTTCATCGGCGGCATATATAACGGCGTCACCGGTTACTTCGGCGACATACTCAGCTACTCGCGTCTGATGGCGCTCATGCTGGCCGGCAGCGTTATCGCTCAGGTCTTCAACACCATCGGCGCCATAGCCGGGAACATCTTCGTGTTCCTGCTCATATCCATCGTGGGCAACGCGCTGAACTTCGCACTGAACCTGCTCGGCTGCTTCGTCCACGACCTGAGGCTCCAGTGCCTCGAGTACTTCGGCAAGTTCTATGAGGACGGCGGCAAGCCGTTCAAACCTCTGGCGATTGACCCCAAATACGTAACTGTCACCAACGACAAATAAGAGGAGGAAAACAAAATGTTAGAACAGTTTGGCGGAATGGCTCTCGGCCTGCTCGGCGCGGGTCTTGCGGCGGCTCTCAGCGGCGTTGGCTCCGCTATCGGCACCGGCATCGCCGGCGAGGCGGGCGCGGGTCTCCTCTGCGAGGATCCGGGCAAGTTCGGTAAGGTCATGATTCTGCAGGTCATCCCCGGCACGCAGGGCCTGTACGGCCTGGTCGTCTGGTTCTTCGCCAGCTTCCAGATGGGCCTGCTCGACGGCACGATAGTTGACCTCACCGTCACCGAAGGCCTCCGTTACTTCGTCGCCTGCATCCCCATGGCCCTCGGCGGCTGGCTCTCCGCCATCGCGCAGGGCAAGGTGGCCGCGGCGTCCATCAACCTGCTTGCGAAGAAGCCCGACGACTGGTCCAAGGGCATGGTCCTCTGCATCACCGTCGAGTTCTACGCCATACTTTCCCTGCTGGCCTCCATGCTCATGATCCTCAACATCGGCTGATGTTGACTCCGAGGGTCGTGTGCTATGAAAGGTATAGATAAGATAACCTCGCGCATCCTCGCAGACGCTGAAAATGAATGCGCCGCCGTCAAAAAAGAGAGCGACGAGCGCTGCGAGGCCATAAAGGCCGAGGCCGAGAAGAAGGCCCAGGAGGAATACTGGCGCCTGGTGCGCGAGGGCGTGAAGGATACGGAACAGCGCGTGCAGCGCATGGACCGCACAGCCAGGCTCGAGGCCAAGAAGAGCATCCTCAATATGAAGCAGGAGACGGTCTCCAGGGCTTTCGAGCTCGCAAAGGATAAAATAGCCGAGCTGCCGGAGCGCGATTACGTGGCGTTCCTCGCCCGTGAGGCCGCCGCCGCGGCCATAACCGGTCAGGAGGAGGTCATCTTCTGCGAGCGCGACAGGGCTTCCGTCGGCGCGAAGGCCGTCAAGGCCGCCAATGAGCTCCTGGCCGCAAAGGGCATGCCCGGCATGCTCACACTCTCTGACGACACCCGCAGTATGGCCGGCGGCCTCATGCTCAGGCAGGGCGACATAGAGGTCAACTGCACGGTCGATACCCTGCTTGACCTCGTCCGCGGAGAGCTGGCCGCACGTGTGGCAGACGTCCTCTTTGAGGGCTGAAACCGCGCGGAAAGGCAGAAATTTACGGGCAGGGAGGTAAGGTCTTGGCTAAAAAAGTTAAAAACACCGAATACCTGATGCTCTCGTCCATGCTCAGGGCGAGAGAGGCGGGCATGCTCAGCCGGGAGCGTATGGACCGTATGCTCTCCGCGCCCAGCTTTCAGGAGGCGGCCAAGCTGCTCACCGACTGCGGCTACGAGGACGTGAGCGGATGCAATTCCGCCGGCGTGGACGCGGCGCTTTCCCGCCGCCGCGCCGCCGTATTTGCGGAGCTGGCCGGTATGTCGCCTCACGCGGAAGTTGTGGATATTTTCCGCGTCAAGTATGACTACCACAATATAAAGACGCTCGTCAAGGCGCGGGCCCTGGGCCTGGATGCCGGGAGCACTCTTTCCGACTGCGGCCGCGTTCCGGCGCAGAAGCTGCTTGAATGCGTAGAAGGCGAGGGAGGACTCAATTCCCTGCCGCCGGACATGGCGGCGGCCTATGCCGACGCGGCGGAGATTCTTGCGCGCACGGCGAATCCTCAGCTCGCGGACTTCGAGCTGGACCGGCGGTATTTCGCCGAGCTCGGAAGGCTGGCGGCGGAGTCCGGAAGCCGTTTTCTGTCCGGGTATGTGAGCCTGCTTGTGGACAGCGCGAACCTTCGCGCGGCCGTGCGCACGGTACGCATGGGCAAGGACAGGGCCTTCATGCTCTCGGCCATGGCCCCGGGCGGAAGCGTTGACTGCGAGGTGCTGGCGAAAGCGGCCGAGAGCCCGGACGGCCTTGCCGCCGCGTTCAACGCTTCGCCGCTTGAAAAGGCCGCCGCCCGCGGCGCGCAGGCCATGAAGGGCGGTGCGATGACGGCCTTCGAGCTCGAGTGTGACAATGCCGTGAGCGCCTATCTCGCCGGCGCGAAGATGATACCCTTCGGAGCGGAGCCGGTCGCGGAATACCTCGCCCTGCTTGAGAGCGAGATAACCGCCGCCAGGATGATTCTGACAGGGCGCCTCGCCGGTATAGACGCCGAGGTAATACGGGAAAGGCTGCGTGATATAAATGCTTAAAATAGCTGTTATCGGCGGGGCCGACACCGTTATGGGCTTCAAGGCCCTGGGGCTGGACGTGTTCGCGGCCGGCAGCCAGGAGGAGGCCCGCGAGGCCTTCCGCCTCGTGACCCGAGAGTCGGACGGGCAGTACGCAATAATTTACGTCGAGGAGAACCTTGCCGGTTACCTCGAGCACGAAATCGCGCGGTATAAGGACGTCCCCAGCCCCGCGATTATACTGATACCGGGCCGTGAAGGCCCGCTCGGTCTCGGCCGGAGCGCCCTGAAGGCGGCGGTCGAGAGAGCCGTTGGGACAGATATTTTGTAAAGAAGGTTTGCAGATGAGCGGAATTGTAACGAAAGTATCGGGCCCGCTGGTCGTCGCAGAGGGACTTGCCGACGCCAATGTGTCGG
>CALXGL010000067.1 GCA_944387825.1 uncultured Oscillospiraceae bacterium
GGGCGAAGGCGATATGGGACCCGGAGAGGATACGCCGCATAGTTGTAACGCGCTGCCACCCGGCCACCATAGGCTTCTCCGCCGTCGCGGGCGCGTATGAAATAGTTGAAGACACCGACGACTTCGGTCTCGCCGTGTCTCTGAGCGGAGAGGGCGAGGGGGTGCTTGCACCCATAGCCGCCGGCGTGCTGACGCCGGTACACATATCCGAGGCGCGCAAACTCGCGCTTGGCGAGGAGTACGCGTTTACGGCTGAGCAGCGGTGCATGATAGCCCTGGACGGCGAGCGCGAGGTGCGCGTACAGCCGGGGGACAGGGTGTCCATGGTAATAAATCGCGACGGGCCCTGGAGGGTCGTGCCGCGCACAATACTCAGCCGCGCAGCCGAGCTGGGTATGTATAAGACTAAGTAACTAAGAGGAGGTCAGTATATGGCGAAAGTAATAGTGATGCCGAAACTGGGTCTTACTATGACCGAGGGAACGGTCAGCAAATGGCTCAAGGCGGAGGGCGACGCCGTCAGGGAGGGCGAGCCCCTCTTTGAGGTGGAGACCGACAAGCTTACGAATACGATTGAGGCCGCCGCCGGCGGAGTCCTGCTCAAGATAGCGGCGGCTGAGGGCAGCGAGGTGCCCTGCCTCAAGCCCGTGGCGGTAATAGGCGAGCCGGGCGAGGATTACGCCGCGCTTCTGGGCGGAGAGGTTCCGGCGGCTGCCGCGGAAGCGCCGGCGGCTCCGGCCGCGCCCCCCGCGGCTCCGGCCCCGGCCAGAGCGCCCGGCGAGCGCGTACTGGCCTCTCCTGCGGCCAAGAAGCTGGCGAAAGAGCTTGGCATAGACATAGCGCTTGTGCCCGGAAGCGGGCCGAAGGGCCGCATTACGGAGGACGACGTCAAAAATTACAAGGCCGCCCCGCCTCCGCCGCCTGCCGCGCCGGAGGAGCCCGGAGTCAAGGCTTCGCCCCTGGCCGCCAAGATTGCAGCGGACATAGGCCTGGAGCTGAAGGACGTGCCCGCAAAGGGCCGCGTCATGGCCGCCGATATCCTGGCCGCCGTGCAGAAGGGCGGCGCCCCGGCGGAGGAGGCCCCGCGCGAGGAAGTAGTGCCCATGAACGGCATGCGCAAGGCCATCGCGCGCAATATGCAGAATTCCCACATGACGAGCCCTACCGTCACCTTCAACCTCGGAATAGATATGACCGAGCTCAAACGCCTGCGCGAGCAGCTCAAGAGCGAGGAAATAAAGGTGAGCTATACGGACATACTCGTCAAGGTCGTCGCCGTGGCGCTCAGGGAGTTCCCACTGCTCAACTGCTCCGTAGAGGACAACAAGATAATCTATAAGCACTACGTCAACATGGGCGTGGCCGTCGCGCTGGATAACGGCCTCGTTGTCCCGAACGTGCGCGACGCGGACAGGAAGAGCCTCACCGAGATTTCCGCCGAGGTCAAGGACCTGGCCAAGAAAGCCCGCGAGGGCGGCCTGCCCATGGACGCGCTCCAGGGCGGCACATTCACGATAACCAACCTCGGCATGTATGGGATAGAGAGCTTCACCCCGATTATAAACCAGCCCGAGGTCGCCATAATGGGCGTCAACACCATGCAGGACAAGGTAGTCGTCGTGGACGGAGAGATCTGCGTGCGGCCCATTATGAACATCTCGCTCACCGCCGACCACCGCGTTGTGGATGGCTCCGTGGCCGCGGAATTCCTGCAGCGGGTCAAGGCCCTGATGGAAAAGCCCGCGCTGCTGCTCGCGTAAGGAGGCTGCCATGAAGGAAATAGTGATGCCCAAGCTGGGCCTTACGATGACCGAGGGCACCGTCGCCGCCTGGCACAAGGCTGAGGGCGACGCGGTGAAAGAGGGCGAGCCGCTGTTCGACGTGGAAACCGACAAGCTCACGAATACGATTGAGGCCTCCGCCTCCGGCACGCTTCTGAAAATCTACGTCCCCGCCGGCGGCACGGCCAAGTGCCTGGAAAAAGTCGCCGTTATAGGCGCCGAGGGCGAAGCTGTGCCCGCCGCCCCGGCTCCGGCCGCGGCGGCAGCGGAAAAACCCGCAGAAAGCGCCGCGTCCGGGAGCGTGCTGGTCCTGGGCGGCGGCCCCGGCGGCTACGTTGCCGCGATACGTGCCGCGCAGCTGGGCGCGACGGTCACGCTCGTCGAGCGCGACAAGATAGGCGGCACCTGCCTCAACCGCGGCTGCATGCCCACGAAAGCCATGCTGCACTCCGCCGAGGTCTATGAGCTCGCCACGCATTCGGAGAATATCGGTATTCTGGGCCGCGACGTCGGCGTGGACTGGGCAAAGGTCCAGGCCAACCGCCAGAGCGTCAGCGACAAGCTGACAAGCGGCGTCCGCGCTCTGATGCGCGCCAATAAGATAACGGTGGTGGAGGGAGACGCCGCGTTTACCGGCGAAAAAACCGTAAAAGTGGGGGATAAAACTCTAACCGCGGACAAAATAATTATCGCGGTGGGGTCGCGTCCCGCAATGCCGCCCGTGCCCGGCCTGAAGGATTCCTCCGCGGCGCTCGACTCAACCGGGGCGCTCACGCTCGACCACATACCCGATAGCCTGCTGGTAATTGGCGGCGGCGTTATCGGCCTGGAGCTGGGCAGCGTGTATATGCGCTTCGGCACAAAGGTTACGGTTGTGGAGATGCTGCCCAAGCTGCTGCCTCTCATGGACGCAGAGCTGACCGGCATGGTGCAGGCCCAGCTCGAGGCAGCGGGCATGGAGATACTGCTGAATTCCTCGGTCGTCTCCGTGAGCGATGCGGAGGGCTGCGCGCAGGTCAAGGTGAAGACGCCGGCGGGCGAGCGGACGATTGCAGCCGAAAAGATACTCGTGAGCACGGGCCGCACGCCCAACACGGAGACCCTGGGGCTCGAAAGTGCGGGCGTCAAGCTGGAAAAGGGCTATATAGTCACGGACGAGCACATGGAGACCAGCGTCAAGGGCGTTTACGCCATCGGCGACTGCAACGGCAAGCTGATGCTGGCCCATGCGGCTATGGCGATGGGCGAGGCCGCCGCGGAGAACGCCATGGGCGGCAGCGTGACCTTTGACCCGGATATGAGCCCGAGCTGCGCCTATGTAGGCCCCGAGTTTGCCTGCGTCGGACTGACCGAGGAGCAGTGCGCCGAGCGCGGCATAGAGGTAAAGGTCGGCCGCTTCCCCACGAGCGCGAACGGCAAGAGCCTTGTCGTGGGCGCCGTGAACGGCATGATAAAGGTCGTGGCCGGAGCTAAGTACGGCGAGATACTTGGCGTCCACATCCTGGCCGACCGCGCCACGGACCTTATAGAGGAGGCGGCGCTGGCCATAAAGCTGGAGGCCACTCTCGACGAGCTGACAGGCACCATACACTGCCATCCGACCGTGTCCGAGGCCCTGCGCGAGGCCGCGTTGGCGGCGGACAAGCGTGCGGTACATATACCGAATAAGAAATAAGGAGGAAGCATATGCTGGTAGCGGCATTCATATTCATAGCTCCGGGCGCGGACCCGGCGGCAAACCGTTCCACGGTGGAGACGCCGAGCGTACAGCTGACGGTCATAGGAGTGGACACCTATGAGCAGGGGGTTGCGGCGGCGAAAGAGATGGCGGACAAGGGCTGCACGGCGATAGAGCTCTGCGGAGGCTTCGGCATTCGCGGGACCTATCTGGTCCAGGAGGCCGTCAAGGGCAAAGCCCGCGTAGGCGCCGTCCGTTTCGATCTGCACCCGGGCCTGGAAAATAAGAGCGGAGACGAACTGTTCTGAATAAAGCAAAAAAGCCGCCCTCAGGGCGGCTTTTTTGCTGGGAAAAGTTACTTCATCCCGTTCTCGTAGGCCTCGATCATCTTCTTGAACGTGTGACCCGTACAACCTTCGGGATCTGCCCTTCTTTTCAGCTTTTGCAGATACTTTTCACAGCTTTCGCCGGTGAAAATCTTGATGTCCAGCCGCATGGTGCTGTCCCCCTCCGGCGTCACGAAGATCTTGTCAATGAAGGTATCAATAAACTCCTTGGTGATCTCTCCACTCTGGCAGTCATGCTCGGCGTCCCGAAGTACCTTGCGGATGCGCTCCATATTGCTGCGGAACTCCTCGCTGGACTCCTGCTGTTCCCGCAGTTCGGCAAGCTCCTGCTCGGCGGCTTTGATATCGGCATTGCACTGTGCCGTCATGGACTTGAAATCGTCTGGGGTGATGCTGTCCAGAGCCACCAGTTCCAGAAGCTTGCTTTTCTTTTTCAGAGTCAGCTCGATGGAGGCCTGCGCCGCTTCAATCTTCTTTTCGATATTGCCGTCGCTGGTCATCACACGATACATCCGCTCGTATTCTTCCAGCATGGCGGCAGAGTCATCCTGGGTGTCCCGGAACACCTCAAAAAGCAGCGGAATCAGCTCTCTTTCGTAGATGGGAATGGAATTGCAGCTGTCCTTGCCATTGTTGATCTTCCCGGAACAGACCCATTTGGAGTTTTTATTGCCCTGCCTGTCCACGGAGTCGCGGCGGTAGTAGGGCGTGCCGCAATGGGTGCAGAACAGCTTGCCAGTCAGAAGGTTGGCGTGGTTGCAGATGCCCTGGCGGTTCTTCACGTCCTCGCTCCTTCGGCGCAGTACGGCGTTGGCCTGTTCCCACAGCTCCTCGGACACGATCGCCGGTACGATCTCGCCGGTTTCATCCTTGAACATGACCCATTCCTCCGGCGGGAGGAATTTTTGCTTTTTGGTGAACATATCCACCACCTTGACCTTGTTGCCCACATAGTAGCCCTTGTATTTGGGGTTGGAGATCATGCCCGACATGGTGGAGTGGGCAATTTTCTTGCCGTTGTGGTTGCGGTATCCCTTTTCCCAGAACAGGGTTTCCAGCTGCTTCATGGAGTATTCGTCGGTGGCATACAGCTCAAACAGCTCCCGCACCATCACGGCCTGCTCCTCGTCGATGACCAGGCGTCCGTCGTCCTTGATGTAGCCGAAGATGCGGCTGTTACCCAGCACCACGTTCTGTTTGATCGCCTGCTGATGCCCAAATTTCACACGGGAGGACAGCTTTCGCAGCTCGTCCTGCGCGATGGAGGACATGATGGACAGGCGAAGTTCAGAGTCCTCGTCAAAGGTGTTGATGTTGTCGTTCTGGAAAAAGACGCCGACTCCCGCATTCAGCAGCTGTCTGGTATACTGGATGGAGTCCAGCGTATTGCGGGCAAAACGGGAGATTTCCTTTGTGATGACAAGATCAAACTTACCGGCCTCGGCATCGTCCACCATGCGGTTGAAGTTCTCACGGCGCTTGGTGGAGATACCGGACAGCCCCTCGTCGATATATCCCGGCACAAAGGTCCACGCTGCGTTCTTCCGGATAAAGTCCTCATAGTAGCGAATCTGATTGCCCAGAGAGTTCAGCTGCTCGTCTGATTCCGAAGAAACGCGGGCGTAATAGGTCACCCGAAGCGGAATATCGTAGATGCTTTTCATCCGCAGCTGTTGCCTGACAGAGTGTATATCCATAATCGATCCTTTCAAAAGTTCGTAAAATCATTATCTAAAACAATATATCAGAAGAGAGTGAATATTTCAAGCTGATCTGAAAGGTTGTCAAAAAAAGTCAGGGCGGCAACCGCATCCCACGATTGCCGCCCGGTATATCTTATCGCGTTTTTGCCGCAGTACGGCTTTTGATCATCACACGCATTTTGTTGCGCTGCTCTTCCGTAATCATCCCTTTTGCAAAAAGCGTATCATTGTAATAAGTCAGCCAGAGCTGCTCCATGACAGCCTGCTTCTTCTGTTCGTTCATACCCTGCTTTATTTCCCTGGTTTCTGCCATAGAATTCCTCACTTTCAAACTTATTATTGCCTCAGATTTCCTGATTCATTCGACCATTGTGCACATATTTCTGTGCGGTGAAAGCACGGATGACCTCATCGGGGATGGCGTCCACCGTGCGTTGAAGTTCGTCCAGTTCGGAGAGCTTGCGCTGGATCTCCAGTTTCTTCTGAATGCTCTCACGGGAAGAGGAGTCCAGCTTCTTTTCCAGCGCCGCGTTCTCCTCGGTCAGTTCCGTGTAGAGTTTGTCATATTTCTTCAGCTTTGCCCGCATGGCTTCCACGCTTGGGACATATCGTCCGAGAAGCGCATCCAGTTCTTCGGCCTTGGCCTTCTTATTGAAAAGTGTGGTGTCGTTCAGAATCTGGAGTATTTGCTCCTTCATCCGATTCAGATGCACCGCCTCCTTGAAGAGCCGCGGAGGGATGTGGGTACGCCCGGTCTCACTGGCGCTCTCGCCGCGTTCCAGGTCGGGATACTTCTTGACCATGTGCTTCCAGAATTCATCCTGCCACCAGGTCAGCTTTTTCTTGTTGCCCACGATCTCCTTGGCACTGAGCCGCTTGTCCTCCGTCAGCGGGACAAAACAAAGGTGCATATGGGGCGTCTTCTCGTCCATATGCACCACGGCGGATATGATCGTATCGGGATTCTGGTTTTGCTTGATAAATTCCAGGGCTTCGGTGAAATAGGCTCTGACCTCGCTGCGTTTCTTACCATTGAAAAACTCCGGGCTGGCTGTCACGAGAGCCTCCACCACCCGCACACTGTCGGAGCGTGTGCGGCAGCCTGCCGCGGCGATTTGCTTTTCAGCTTCGGCGCGGTACTTGCGCTCAGGCATCACCAGATGGAAATTCAGGTGGCTGCGGGCAGTGTCTACATCCGGGTTGCTGGCGTATTTCTCTTTGGTGCGCTCGTTGTGGGATTCGATGTGTCCAATCTCGGGACCCTTGTATTTGGCAAAGCGAA
>CALXGL010000068.1 GCA_944387825.1 uncultured Oscillospiraceae bacterium
TACACCTCTTGAAAATAGTAGTCGTCTTGCTTTAAAGTATTAGTTGCGTTTTTAATATATTATATCTTCACTGCGTAAAAGTAAAGAGGGTTTACGCGCTTTTGACGAAAAGTTCATAATTCAATCATAATGCACAATTCCTATTGCCATGCGAAGTGATTTGAGATAGAATAGTTACATCCGGGACATACAAGTGAAAGGAGTTCAAAATGCTTGAACTGTTAGCCGAAAACATGGCTCTTGTCTGGCTTGCCATTATGGTTCTGCTGCTTATTATCGAGGCTTTGACGGCGCCGCTCGTGTGCATCTGGTTCGCTCTCGGCGCGCTTGCCGCGCTTATCGCGGCTCTCTTCGGCGCGCCGCTGTGGCTTCAGGCAGTCTGGTTTCTTGCCGTGAGTCTGCTGACGCTGTGGCTGACCCGCCCCCTGGCTTTGAAGTATTTGAACGGCCGGCGCGTAGCCACGAACGCAGACCGGGTCATAGGCGCCGAGGGCGTTGTTACGGAGGATATCGACAACATCGCCGGTACCGGCGCCGTAAAGCTTGACGGCAAGGAGTGGACCGCCCGCAGCGAAACGGGAGCGCATATTGCCAAAGACTCCATAGTTATAGCCAGGCGCATCGAGGGCGTAAAGCTAATCGTTGACGCTGCAGAGAACAATTAATCCCCGAGGCGGACGAACTGTCTGCCCGCACAGAGCAACCCCATAACTGAGAAGGAGGAAAAAACATGCCGCCTGTAGCTTCGCTCATCATCGTAGGACTGCTCGTCCTGATAGTTATCTTCATCCTGGTGCGCTGCATCCGCATAGTGCAGCAGTCCAAGGCCTATATCATCGAGCGCCTGGGCGCCTACCACGCCACCTGGAACGTCGGCCTCCACTTCAAGATTCCGTTCATTGAGCGCGTGGCGCAGGTCGTCTCGCTCAAGGAGCAGGTTGCGGACTTCCAGCCGCAGCCTGTCATCACCAAGGACAACGTCACCATGCAGATAGACACGGTCGTCTACTTCCAGATAACCGACCCGATGCTCTACACCTACGGCATAGAGCGGCCCATCGTCGCCATCGAGAACCTCTCCGCCACCACCCTGCGCAACATCATCGGCGACCTCGACCTCGACCAGTGCCTCACGAGCCGCGACGTGATAAACACCAAGATGCGCTCCATCCTCGACGAGGCCACCGACCCCTGGGGCATCAAGGTACACCGTGTGGAGCTCAAGAACATCCTGCCGCCCAAGGACATCCAGAACGCCATGGAGAAGCAGATGAAGGCCGAGCGCGAACGCCGCGAGGCCATACTCCGGGCAGAGGGCGAGAAGAAGTCCGCCATCCTCACCGCCGAGGGCGAAAACCAGGCCGCAATACTCCGCGCCGAGGCCAAGAAGCAGGCCCAGATTCTCGAGGCGCAGGGCAAGGCCGAGGCCATCCTCGCGGTGCAGAAGGCCACCGCGGACTCCATCCGCCTGCTCAATGAGAGCGCTCCGAGCGACCCCGTCATACGCCTGCGCGCGCTGGAGGCCTTTGCCGCCGCCGCCGACGGCAAGGCGACCAAGATAATCATCCCCAGCGAGATTCAGGGCCTGGCCGGTCTGGCCGAGGGCATTGTACAGAGCGTAAGCCCTGAGTGCAAGGCCGCCGGTGAAGGCGGAGAAGTTAAATGAGGCAGTACAGCAAGGCCGAAGCATTTCTGGCCAGGCACGGCATGGAACCGAACGCGTTCTCCCTGCCGGCTGTCACGGCCGCGTTTGTGGACGAAATGGAGCGCGGCCTGGCGGGCGGCGGCGGTTCGCTCGATATGATACCCACCTATCTGGCCTGCGGCCTGCCCGAGCCGGGGCGCCGCGCGGCGGTAATAGACGCAGGCGGCACCAATTTCCGGGCCTCGCGCGTGCTTTTTACCGAGCACGGCCCTGAAATAGAATATGTGGAACGCTCTCCCATGCCCGGCACGGAAAAGCCCTCTACCTGGCAGGAGTTTATCGACTTTTCCGCGCACAAGCTCTACCGCGTCATGGACGGAGCCGACGCCCTGGGCTTCTGCTTCTCCTTCCGGGCGGAGATAACGCCCGAGCGGGACGGACGGGTCATATCGCTGAGCAAGGGCGTGGAGCTGGACGGATGCGAAGGCCACCTTATCTGCTCGGATGTGAGCGCAGCGCTGAAGCGTCTGGGCGCCCCCGTGCTGCCCTCGGTGCTGGTTAACGACACCACGGCCGTCCTGCTTTCGGGCGTCAGCCTGCTGCGAACCGGAGGATATGACAGCCTCGCAGGACTGGTATGCGGCACGGGCGAAAACACCTGCTGTTCGGTGGACAGCGGCAAGATAAGCAAGCTGGCGTCGCCGGGCATGCCCTCAATGCTCGTGAACCTGGAAAGCGGCTGCTTCTCCGTATGCCCGCGCGGGGATTTTGACAGCGAGCTGGACGCCCTTACAAGCAACCCGGGCGACCATCTATATGAGAAAATGTGCTCCGGAGCATACCTGGGCGAGCTCTGCCGCCTCACGCTCAAGGGCGCAGCGCGCGAAGGGCTGCTCACGGACGAGGGCGCGGAGCGCATACACTCCATAGCCGTCCTCAGCAGCGCGGACGCAGATGAGCTCGCCATAAACGCGCCGCGTCTCTTCAGTAAACGCGATGCCGCGCTGATACGCGACCTCTGCCACGCCATCTTTTCCCGCGCGGCCAGGTGCGTCTGCGCCAACCTTTCCGCCATACTCATACTCACCAACAAGGGCCTCGACCCCGCGCGTCCGGCCTGCATCTGCGCCGACGGCAGCGTCATACGGTACAGCAGGGCCTTTTCTTCCGAGCTGAACCACTATATGGACAGCTTCACGCGCGCCGTGCTCGGCCGCCACGCCGTGCTGAACATAGTCGAGGATTCCACGACGCTCGGCACGGCCGCCGCCGCCCTTATCAACTGCTGACTACAGAATACATATCCGGGAGGACATAAGAATGCCGCTTGAAAAAGGTATAAAAGGCAGCTCCAGCTGCACCGTAACGCTCAATGACACGGCGAAAGCCCTCGGCTCCGGCGGGCTGGACGTCCTGAGCACGCCGAAGCTCATAGCCCTTATGGAGAACGCCGCTCTGGTGAGCGTGCGCCCGTACCTCGAAGAGGGCATGGACACCGTCGGCACGAAGCTCGACGTCGCCCACGTCGCCGCCACGCCCGTGGGCATGACCGTCCGCGCAGAGGCCGAGCTGATAGAGATTGACCGCCGCCGTCTGGTCTTCTCCGTGAAAGCCTGGGACGAGGTCGAGCTGGTCGGCGAGGGCACGCATGAGCGCTTCATTGTGGACATGGAGAAGTTCACGAATAAGTGCAACTCGAAAATAAAGTAAATACATAAGCAGAGGGCCGGCTTCCAGCCGGCCCTCTGCTTATGCTCGCGCCTATTCGGCGGGTATCAGGCCCACGAGATAATCGTAGTCAATCTCACCGGAAACGGGCTCGTAGAAGAATGGGCCGCACCGAACGGTGTCGGCGCTGTTTACGATGAAGCTGCGCTCACCTCCGCCGCTCTCATGCACGGTGACGCGTATCGCGTAGCCCACCCTGCCGATGGATATCCCGCTCACACGCAGCTTCGCGCCCGAAAGCGCCTCGCAGATGCCGTCCACAGTCTCCGCGTCGGTAACTGTGACGCCCTTTCCCGTCTGGCCGGAAAAGAGCTCCACGCTCTCCACCCTGCCGGGCTCAAGCCGGTTAAAGCGCGCCGGCAGTAGGAATATGAGCGCCGCCGCTGCGATAAGCAGCAGAATCACGACGGCGGCGGCAATCGGCGCCGTACGGTTTTTGCGTTTCATCATTTTCATCCTCCCTGCCGGTATGACGCGCTGCAGCGCTGATTGTTTCAAATAAGGGCCCCCGATTGAATCGGGGGCCCGGTTTTATTTCATGACGGCCTTATTGAAGCTCTTCTTGCCGCGGCGGAGGATAACGCCGGCCTTGAGCTCGTCCTCGGTGAAGGTTCTGGCGATGTCGCCGACCTTCTCATCGTTCGCGGTGACGCCGCCCTGCTGGACGTTGCGGCGGGCGTCGCTCCTGCTCGAGCACAGCCCGGTCTTTACCAGTAGCGTGAGTATGTCGACCGCGCCGTCGGTGAGGTCGTCGGACGTGAGCTCGGTGGTGGGCATAAGCTCGGTATTGCCGCCGCCGAAGACGGCGCGCGCGCCCTCGCGGGCCTTGTTGGCCTCCTCCTCGCCGTGGACGAGGCTGGTGAGCTCCCAGGCCAGGATGTCCGTGGCCTCGTTGAGCTTGGCGTCCTTCCAGGTGTCCATCTCGTCAATCTGCTCGAGGGGCAGGAAGGTCATCTTGCGCATGCAGTTCATGACGTCGGCGTCATCGATGTTGCGCCAGTACTGGTAGAAGTCGTAGGGGCTGGTCTTGTTGGGGTCGAGCCACACCGCGCCCGCCTGGGTCTTGCCCATCTTCTTGCCCTCACTGGTGAGCAGCAGGGTGATGGTCATGCCGTAGGCGCTCTTGCCGAGCTTGCGGCGGATAAGCTCGCGGCCGCCGAGGATGTTGGACCACTGGTCGTCGCCGCCGCACTGCATGACGCAGTCGTACTTCTGGAACATGTGGTAGAAGTCGTAGCTCTGCATAATCATGTAGTTGAACTCGAGGAAGC
>CALXGL010000069.1 GCA_944387825.1 uncultured Oscillospiraceae bacterium
GTTTTTGAGCGTATCGGGCAGTATGACGCCGGTCAGGCCCGTGCAGCCGTTGAAGGCGCTCTTCTCCAGCGTCTCAATCTTGGTGTTAGAGAGGTCGAGCACGCCGGTCAGCTGTGAACAGCCGGAAGCGGCCTGGGAACCGATAATTGTCAGGTCGGTAGCCTCGCTGAAGTCTATGCCGACGACTACGGTGGTGTAACCGGGGTTATCGGTAGGATTAAGCGCGTCGTTACTTCTCTTGTCGCTGGTATAATTGCTCCTAAAAGCGTCGTGGTTTATCTTAGTGATATTGCCCGGGATTACAAACTTGACGTAGTAAGTATCCGGTTCGTCGTAATGTGTAGTAAACCATTCCTCATCAATACCATGAAGCGTCCCCCCGCTTATCGCCAGTCCATCGCCCGAAATCTCAATCGGGTTTTCCGGTGTGAGGCCCTTGTCCTCCGCGAGAGCGCACGTGCACAGCAGCGCGGCGCATATCGCAAGCGCAAAGAGCGCCGCCAATAACCTTTTCTTCATTTTCAACCTCCTGTTGTATGGCCCTTTCGGGCTGAATTTACGTTATAATTAATGCGGATTCCCGCATTTCTTACTTGTTCCCGCCGCGCAGGCTCTCCCGGTTCAGTTCCCCGTCTTCCCCGAGCCATTCCAGAAGCCTGCGCAGGCTTCTGCCGTAGGTCTGTATGGCGCTGGCCGTACGGCCCTGTTCTTCAAGATATTCCAGATAGCTGTGCACTGTCCCTTTTGTGAGGACGGCCGTCCCCTCCATCTCCGCCGCCCCAATCATTACGGAATAATCCTTCCGTATGTAAACGAAAAGGCCGCCTGAGCTTTTCAGACGGCCTGAGAGTTCTATAAGCCAATTTATGGCGCGCAAAAGAGGCCGGCCGGAATCATTACACCGGGCGGCTTTGATAAACATACATTATTTATGAAAAAAACTTGTTAAACAGAGTCAGATGTGATAGAATCTGATTTAACCTCATATGTAATTGGGCGCAGAGACATACGGAAGGATTATTCCGTCTAAAGCACAAGCCCCAGCTTTTCAAGCGTGCGCTCGTGTTCCGCGCTGGTGGTGAGCAGATAGATGCGCGTCGTCTCGATTGAGCTGTGTCCCAGGACGTCGGCCAGGCGGGATACGTCGCGGCTCACGCGGTAAAACGCACGGGCAAAAAGGTGCCGCAGGTTGTGCGGAAACACCTTGTCGGGGTCCACGCCGGCGTGCGAACACAGGTTTTTCATCTCCGCCCAGATCTGAGCACGACTCAGGCTTCGCCCCGTCCGGGTTACAAATAGCTCGCCCGAGGCGATTTTTTGCGCCCTTGCCCATTTAAGAAGCTTGCGGCGCAGCCTGCCGGGAATGAGTATGGTGCGTATTTTCCCCTTCAGGCTTATCTCCGCGCGCCCGGCCGCTACGGCTTCGGCCGTGATATACCTGACTTCGCTCACACGTATGCCCGTGGCGCACATGGTCTCCAGCAGCAGCGCCAGACGTTCCCTGCCCCTCAGGCGGGCCGCGTCCACGAGCCGCTCGTACTCGCCGCGCGTCAGTTCCCGCTTTGCCGGGCGGAAGAGGCGGCGCTGTATGCGCAGCGGCTTTATGCGCTCCTGCGCGCCGAGCATTGCGAAGAACGCGTTTACCGCGGCCACCGACACATTCACCCCAGACGGCGCGCAGCCGGTTTCCAGAAGCCGGTCGCGCCAGGCCGCGGCGCTTTCCCTGTTCGCCGCCGCGCCCGAGAGATATGCCGCGAACTGCCGCACAGCCCGCAAATAGCGCTCCACAGTGGCCGAAGCGCGCTCCCCGGCGGTCAAATACTCCGAATATTCGTACAGCAGCTTTTCCGTTATAATAATTTCTGTCATCTGCCGTCCTCCTTTTTCGGGTATTGTACTCCAAAAAATCAGATTTACTGCCGGGCGGGCGCATTTTGTCTATTTTATTGAACCAGACGTTGTCAAAACCGGCGCCGCTTTCCGCCAATTCTCGGGCACAGCGCGCAAAATCGGCATTTGCTCTTGACAAATCGCGCAATTTGCATTACGCTGTTGAGAGTAATTTTCCGCCCGTATGGGCCAGCTTATTGAAACGGAGTGTTTTTTATGAAGAGAATAAAGACCCTCGAGACCCGCAACCTCTGCGAGAGCGCCGTCAAGGGCGGCTGCGGCGAGTGCCAGACTTCCTGCCAGAGCGCCTGCAAAACCAGCTGCGGTGTGGCCAATCAGCCCTGCGAGAACCCCAGCCGGAAGGCCTGAATTATGAACCGTAAAGGCGCCGCACCGCGGCGCCTTTAAGTTTGAGGCCGTGCTCCGGGGGCGCTTTCTTTGGTGCTTGGCCAAAGAAAGCGCCCCCGGAGCACCCGCCGCCTCAAGGGCGGCGCAATTACCCCGCTTTTCAAAGCGGTCAAGGAGGCCCCATATGCTTCATCAATACAAATTCGATTCCCAGGGCGTAGTGCTCGACACCTGCTCGGGCGCTGTGCATCTGGTTGACGACGTCGCCTACGACATAATCGCCCTCTGGCCCGACCGCAGCCCGGAGGGGATAGAACGCACCGTTATGGAGCGCTACGGCGAGCGCCCGGATGTGACGGCGGAGGAGGTGCGCGAGTGCATCGCCGACGTGGCCGCGCTCGTGAAGGCAGGGCAGCTCTACACTCCCGATACCTATGAGCCTCTCGCGGGCGAGTTCAAGCAGCGCCAGGCCGGCGTTGTCAAGGCGCTCTGCCTCCACGTCGCCCACACCTGCAACCTAAACTGCGCCTACTGCTTCGCCTCCCAGGGCAAATATCACGGCGAGCGCGCAATAATGTCCTACGAGGTCGGAAAACGCGCGCTGGATTTCCTGGTGGAAAACTCCGGCGGCCGCACCAACCTTGAGGTAGATTTCTTCGGCGGCGAGCCGCTGATGAACTGGGATGTGGTCAAGGATCTGGTTGCATACGCGCGCAGCATAGAGCCGGAGTGCGGCAAGCATTTCCGCTTCACGCTCACGACGAACGGCGTATTGCTCGACGACGAGGTCACCGACTTCTGCAACCGCGAGATGAACAACGTCGTCCTCTCCCTCGACGGCAGGCCGGAGGTAAACGACCGCTTCCGCGTGGACGCCGCCGGCCGCGGCAGCTACGCGCGCATCGTGCCGAATTTCCAGCGCTTCGCCGCCAAGCGCGGCGATAAGGAGTACTACATGCGCGGGACGTACACGCACTACAACACGGACTTCACGCGCGACCTCTTCCACATGGCCGATCTAGGCTTTACACGCCTTTCGATGGAGCCGGTCGTCTGCGCGCCGGACGACCCCTGCGCTCTCACTGAGTCCGACCTCCCCGTGCTCTATGAGCAGTACGAAATCCTCGCCCGCGAGATGCTCAAGCGCGCACGCGAGGGGCGTCCGCTCGTATTCTATCACTATATGATAGACCTCAAGCACGGCCCGTGCGTCCTCAAACGCATCTCCGGCTGCGGCTCCGGCACGGAGTACATGGCCGTCACGCCCTGGGGCGAGCTCTTCCCCTGCCACCAGTTTGTCGGCGAGGACAGGTACAGCCTCGGCAACATCTGGGACGGCGTGCTGCACCCCGAAATTCAGGACGAGTTCAGGGCCTGCAACGCCTACTCGCGCGAAAAGTGCCGCGGCTGCTGGGCGAGGCTCTACTGCTCCGGCGGCTGCGCCGCGAACAGCTACCACGCCACCGGCAGCGTCAACGGCGTCTACGAATACGGCTGCGAGCTCTTTAAAAAGCGTATCGAGTGCGCGATATGGTACCAGGCCATGCTGGCGGAGGACGCGGAAAGTTGACCACCCCGGTGCTGGATTTTGTCAGGGCTTACGCCGGGTCAAATACCGCCCGGCTGCACATGCCCGGGCACAAGGGCCGCGGGCCGCTCGGCTGCGAATCGGTTGACATAACTGAGATTTCCGGCGCGGACGACCTTGCCTGTCCGGAGGGGATAATTGCAGAAAGCGAGGCCAATGCAGCAGAGCTCTTCGGCTCGCGCGCGACGCTCTACTCGACCGGCGGCAGCAGCCAATGCGTCAAGGCCATGCTTCTTCTCTGCGCGCGGCGCTCAAAAAGCCGCGTAATTCTGGCCGCGCGGAACGTCCACAAGAGCTTCGTCCACGCCTGCGCCCTGCTGGATTTGCATCCCGCGTGGCTTTACGGCTCCCCCGGCGCTTCCCTCTGCTCCTGCCCCGTGACGCCCGACGAATTGCGCGCCGGGCTGGATAGCCTGCCCGAGAGGCCCGCGGCTGTTTACATAACATCTCCGGATTACCTCGGCGGCATGCAGGACGTCTCCGCCCTCGCGGCTGTCGCGCACGCTTTCGGCGTACCGCTTATAGCGGACAACGCTCACGGGGCCTACCTGCGTTTTCTCCACGAAAAGGCGCATCCGCTGGAGCTGGGCGCGGACATGTGCTGCGACAGCGCGCACAAGACGCTGGGTGTGCTCACCGGCGGAGCCTATCTGCATGTTTCCCGCGAGAGCGCCTGGGACTTTGAGCACGACGCGCGGGAGGCGCTGGGCGTCTTCGGCTCATCCAGCCCCTCCTACCTCGTCATGGCCTCGCTGGACGCGATGAATCTGCGGCTTGCCGGACCTTACCGGGCCGAACTCGCCGGCTGCGCAGAGAGCCTGTGCTCTCTCCGTGCGCAGCTTTCAGGGCTCGGAGTGCCGGTGGAGCCGTCCGACCCGCTGCGCTTGACCGTTGCCGCGTTCCGCGCGGGATACAGCGGCTATGAGCTCGCCGGTCTGCTGCGCGGCAACGGCGCGGAGCCGGAGTTCGCGGACCCCGACTGGCTCGCGCTCATGTTCACGCCGGACAGCCGTCCCGAGGATTACGGCGTCGTGCTCAAAGCTTTCGCGGGCTTCAGGCCGCGCGAGCCGCGAAGGCCCTATCCTCCCCCGCCGCGCGGTATAGTTGACATAACGCCAGGAAATGCCCTGCTTTTGCCCCGGGAAAGCATCCCGGCGGCCCGCTGCGCCGGGCGCGTCGCCGCCTCCGCGGCGGTGTCCTGTCCTCCTGCCGTGCCGATTGCGGTCATGGGCGAGCGTCTCACGGAGCGGCACGCAGAGCTTCTGGCCGCCTACGGAATAGATTATATAGACGTAGTGTGTGAAAAATAAAAAAGCCCCGGAAGCCTTCATTTGAGGCTTCCGGGGCTTTGCGTTTCGCTCATTTGCTGAGATAGCTTATAAGCAGCTCCTGCAGTAGCTCATCGCGGTCTATGCGGCAAATGAGGCTGCGAGCGTTATTGTAGTTCGTAATATACGTGGGGTCTTCGCTTACGATATAACCCACGAGCTGGTTGATAGGATTATAGCCCTTGACCTTCAGGGAGTTATATACGCTTGAGAGTATCTCACGAATCTCACTGCGCTCGTCTATTGCTGTGAATCTTCTGGTTGCATCCTCCATGGTCAGAGCCTCCTTCGTCATGATGTACCATTTCACAAGGTGCGTCTATCGCGGCGCCTGAAGTTATTATAACAGAAAATTTAAAAATGAACATTACGGTTGCATTACAATTCTGAGGCGCGCCGCCGCATACGTGTCAAATCTGCGCAAAAAATGTCTCCCCGGCCTCGGCCGGGGAGACGCGAATATCAAATCGTGTTTCAGCGCAGCTTGACGCCGTACTCGGCCTCGAGCGCCTCCAGTATCGCCTGCACGGCCTCGTCGGCGTGGGCGTCGGTGAGCGTCTGGTCGTCGGCCCTGAGCGCAAGGGAAAAGCTGATGCTCTTCTTGCCGGCGGGGATATTGGCGCCCTTGTAGACGTCGAAGACCTCGACGTTCTTGAGGTACTCGCCGCCCGCGCGGCGGATGCACTTTTCAAGCTCTCCGGCGGTGAGCTGCTCGTCGCAGACGACGGAGAGGTCGCGCGTGACGGCCGGGAAACGCGGCAGCGGGGTGTAGTAGACCTCGGTGGTGCGGTGGGCAAAGAGCCGCTCAAAGCTGAGCTCGGCGGCGTACATGGCCGTGCTGACGCCGTAGTTGCGCGCGACCAGCGGATGGATCTGGCCGAAGACGCCGATGCTCTCGCCGCCGATAACCAGCTCGGCGCAGCGTCCCGGATGGTAGCTGGGATTGTCCTTGACCGGCACGTACTCGGCCCCGGTTATGCGCAGCGCATCGCAGAGCTCCTCCACCACGCCCTTGAGCGTATAGAAGTCCATATCCTCGCCATAAGCGCCGAGAGTGATTATCTTGGGCTCGTCGGCCAGGCCGTCTGCGCGCTTATTGTAGACCTTGGCGAACTCATAGACGCGCACAGACTTGTTGCGGTAGTTCCAGTTGCGCGCGAGCACCTCCAGCACGCTGGGCAGCGTGGTGGTGCGCATGCAGCTGGTGTCCTCGCCCAGGGGGTTGAGGATGCGTATCGCGTCGCGCCTGGGGTCGTCGGCGGGCAGGCGAATCATGTCCCAGCCGGCGGGGCTGTAGAAGGAATAGGTTATGATGCCGTCATAGCCGCAGGCGCGGCATACCTCGCCCAGGCGGCGCTCGGCGGTCTGCTCGGGCGTGTAGCCGCCGGACTTGGTGCCGGAGTCGGCCATCATCGTGCTGGGGATGTTGTTAAAGCCGTAGATGCGCGCTATCTCCTCGGCGAAGTCGTTCTGCGTGTACTTGGGGTCGATGTCCAGACGCCATGTCGGCACGGTGACGGTGTTGCCGTTGAGCTCAAAGCCCAGCTCGGTAAGGATATTGCGCATGGTGCCGCCGTCTATCTCGGTGCCGAGTATCCAGTTGACGCGGTCGACGTCCAGCTCACGCACCAGCGGCTTGGGGGGATCGGGGAAAACGTCGATAACGCCGTCCACGACCTCGCCGGCGCCCAGCAGCTCGACGAGCTCGCAGGCCCTGTCTACGGCCAGCTTCGTGAGGTAGGGGTCGAGGCCCTTCTCGTAGTGGGCGGAGGCGTCGGTGCGCATATTGAGCGCCGCGGCGGTGCGGCGGATGCTGGTACCGTTGAAGTTCGCGCTCTCGAAAAGCACCATCTTGGTGTTCTCGGTTATCTCGCTGTTCTCGCCGCCCATGACGCCGGCGAGGCCGACGGGCTTGTGCTCATCGCAGATGCAGAGCATGCTGGGCGTGACCTTGCGCGCGGTGCCGTCCAGGGTGCGGCAGACCTCTCCCTCTCGGGCGGTGCGCACGATGATATGCCCTCCGTCGACGCAGGAGAAGTCGAAGGCGTGCATGGGCTGGCCGTACTCCATCATGACATAGTTGGTGATGTCAACGATATTGTTTATCGGGCGCATACCCATGGCGGCGATGCGCTCGCGCATCCACTTGGGCGAGGGCTCGATCTTTATGTTGCGCACCATGCGCGCGGTGTAGCGCGGGCAGAGTTTGCTGTCCTCCACGTCTACCCTGGCGTAGTCGTTGATGTCGCCGCCGGAGCCCCTGACCACGGGGGTGTGCAGCTTGAGCGGCTTGTGGAAGGTCACCGCCGCCTCGCGGGCGAGCCCGATGACGGAAAGGCAGTCGGAGCGGTTGGGGGTTATCTCAAACTCGACGACATGGTCGTCGCGGCCAATCACGGGGACAATGTCGTCGCCGGGCCTGCAGGGCTCTTCAAGGACGAAGAGGCCGTTTTCATAGGCGTAGGGGAAGTCGTGCAGCGTGAGTCCCAGCTCCTTGAGCGAGCACATCATGCCCTCGCTGAGCTCGCCGCGGAATACGGTGGTGTTGATGGTCACTCCGCCGGGCAGCGTCGCGCCGTCGAGCGCCACGGGGACGAGGTCGCCAACCTTCTGGTTCTGCGCGCCGGTGACTATCTGCAGCAGCCTCTCGCCGCCAACATCGACCTGGCAGGTCCACATGTGGTCGGAGTCGTGGTGGCGCACCATCTCGACTATCTTGCCGACGACGACGCGGCTTATGCCCTCGCCCATGACGCGGGTGCCCTCGACCTTGGAGCCGGACATGGTCATGGCCTCGGCGAAATCGTGGTCGTTAACTTCCTCAAGGCTCAGATCGACGAACTCGTTGAGCCATTTTCTCGAAAGATTCATATCTGCTTACCTCCCTTAGAACTGCTCGAGGAACCTGACGTCGTTCTCGAACATGAGACGCAGGTCGGCTATCTTGAAGCGGCGCATGGCGGCGCGCTCCAGGCCCATGCCCCAGGCGAGGCCGGAGTACTTGCTCGTGTCGATGCCGCTCATCTCATGGACGTGCGGGTTGGTGACGCCGGCGCCCAGGAGCTCCATCCAGCCCTCTCCCTTGCAGGTGGGACAGCCCTTGCCGCCGCACTTGTGGCACTGTACGTCCATCTCGCAGCTCGGCTCGGTGAATGGGAAGTGGTGCGGACGGAAGCGGGTCACCGTGTTGGGCCCGTACAGCTGCACGGCCATGTTGTGCAGCAGGCCCTTGAGGTCGGCAAAGGTGATGTGCTCATCCACGACCACGCCCTCCATCTGGTGGAACATGGGGCTGTGGGTGGCGTCCACCTCGTCCTTGCGGTAGCAGCGGCCGAAGACGGCGGCGCGTATCGGCATCTCACGGGTCTCCATGATGCGCGGCTCCATGTTGCTGGTCTGGGTGCGCAGGAGGTTGCGGCTCTCCTCGTCGAGGTAGAAGGTATCGGTCCACTCGCGGGCGGGATGGCCCTCGTCGGTGTTGAGACGGTCGAAGTTATAGACGCTCTCCTCAACCTCGGGGCCGTCGTCAACCTCGAAGCCCATGCCGATGAAGATGTCCTTGAGCTCGTCAATCACAATGTCCATCGGGTGCATGTGTCCGGCTCTCGTGCGCTTGCCGGGCAGGGTGACGTCTATGGCCTCGGCCTCCAGCCTGGCCTCCAGCGCGGCCTCCTCGAGCTCGGCGCGGCGGGAGTCAAAGGCGGCCTCGAGCTTCGCGCGAACGCTGTTCGCGAGCTGGCCCATGGCCGGGCGCTCCTCGGCGGAGAGCTTGCCCATCTGCTTCAGTATGGCGGTGAGCTCGCCCTTCTTGCCCAGATACCTGACGCGCAGCGCGTCCAGCGCGGCGATGTCCCCCGCCGCAGCAACCGCCTCAAGCGATTCGGCTGCGAGCTTTTCGAGTTGTTCCTTCATATTCTTCCTCCTAGCTTGGATGTTTCACTTTCTCAGGGCGCACGGGATAAAAAAACACCTTCCATCCCAGACAGGGACGAAAGGCTCACTTCCGCGGTACCACCCGTATTCGGCGCAGAGCGCCGCTCTCAATCGGCTTTATCGGGCCGAGCCCGCCGGTGATTGGCCGGACGCTCCGGGGCGAACAGTCAGCCGACGCGCAGGAGGCTCTCAGCCGGCGGCCCCCATTCTCTGCAGCGCATGTGTGCTGGCATTTTCCCGTTCACAGCGATATTCCGTATTCAACTAGAATATACTTATAGCACATCGCCCGCTGGAAGTCAAATGAATTGACGAAATTATTTAAAAAAGCTATAATATACGCTATGGATATTAAAGCTGTGAAAGCCTCCGCGCCAAGCCTCCTGCCCCGGAGGGCGCGCGAGAGCTCAAAGCACGACTACGGCCGGCTGCTTATCGTGGGCGGCAGCACCGGCTTCTCAGGGGCGCCCACGCTCGCTTCGCGCGCGGCCGTGCGCGCCGGGGCGGGGCTTGTATATCTGGCCGTGCCGCAGAGCATATACCAGATTGCCGCAGTCAAAAACGACGAGGCCATGGTGCTCCCCCTCCCCTCGAACCCGCTGGACGGCTGCATAACCGCGGCGACCACGCCGCAGTTTGACGCCGCTGCAGCGCGCTGCGGCGTAATCGCCGCGGGCCCGGGCCTCGGGCGGGCCGACGGCGCGGTCAGGCTTCTGTCCTCTCTGGGCAAAAAGTCCGGCGCGCAGCTCGTGCTCGACGCGGATGCGCTCTGGGCGCTTTCACAGCTCAGGCCGGATTTCCTGGCCGGACTTGAAAAGCCCGCCGTGCTCACGCCGCACGAGGGCGAATTCAGGCACTGCCTGGGCCGCGAAATCTCGCCCTCCAGGCTGGCCGCCGCCTGCCGCTATGCCGTCGAGCACCGCTGCATCATGGTCCTCAAGGGCGCGAACACCGTTGTGGCCTTCCCTGATGGCGGAACTTATGTAAACCAAACCGGCAACCCCGGCCTGTCCCGCGGCGGAAGCGGCGACGCGCTTACGGGAATCATAGGCGCGCTGCTGTGCCAGTTCCCTGCCGAGAAGGCCGTGCCGCTGGCCGTGTACCTGCACGGGCTTGCGGGAGATTTGGCCGCCGAAGAGCTCGGCGAGTACGGCATGACCGTCACCGATGTAATCGACAGGCTTCCTCAGGCGATGAAGCTGATTACGGAGGAGTAGATTTTTATGCGCAGAGCCGCTCTGGCTCTAATTTCCGGCGCGATGCTCTTCGCGCTGGCCGCCTGCGGACGCTCCGCCGGCGCCTCGCTCTCCGCTCTGAGGGTCTCTCTCGAAGACGCCGCGTCGGTAACCGTCACGGCATCCGTCTCATCGGTAACCGGCGGACGTGCGCGCGAATATACGCTTGAGTGCAAATCCGAAGGCGGCAAATACGCTCTGAGCGTACTCGCCCCGGCCGAGATTGCCGGCGTATCCGCCTCCTACGACGGCTCCGTCTCGCAGCTGGAGTTCGACGGGCTCATACTTCCCTGCGGAGGCATTGACGGACTCAGCCCGCTTACCGCCCTGCCGGAGCTGCTTGAGGCGCTGAAAAGCGGGTATGAAACTCTCAGCTGGGAGGAAGGCGAGAGCACGCTGGTCTCGCTTGAAACGGACGGTGCCGCCGGCGTCACCGTAGAGCTGGACTCATCCGGGCTGCCCGTAGGCGCGGAGTTTACCGTCAGCGGAGAAAGCGCCGCCGTATGTGAAATTACGCAATTCCTGATAACCGAGGCTTAAACATGTCACTGGAAGATAAACGCACCTGGGCCGAAATAGATCTCGGCCGGCTGGAGCACAATTACAAGCAGATACGCGCCCTGCTGCCGGAGGGCTGCCGTTTCGCCGGGCTGTGCAAGGCGAACGCCTACGGCCACGGCTCCGTACCCGTGGCCAGACGGCTGGAGGCACTGGGCACGGAGTACATAGCCGTAAGCTGCTACAGCGAGGCGCTGGAGCTGCGGGAGGCCGGCATAAGGACGAACATACTTATTCTGGCGCCCAGTCCCGCAAGCCTCGCCGCAGGCACGGCGGGCATGGACTGCGAACAGGCCATAGGCGACCTCGACGCCGCCCTGGGCGCAAGCCGCGCGCTCGCAGGCACGGGCAAAACGCTCCGCTGCCATCTGAAGCTGGAGACCGGCATGGGCAGGACGGGCTTCAACACCGGCTCGGAGGCCGAGATGAACGACGCTCTGCGCGCGCTCAGCCTTCCCGGGCTGGAGTGGACCGGCGTCTTCACGCACTTCGCCGTCTCGGACGAGCCGGATTCCGGCTTTACCGCACGCCAGTTTGAGCGTTTCAGGAGGGCTGCCGGCGAATTGGAGGAAAGTTCCGGCCGCAGCCTGGGCATAAAGCATTGCGCAAATTCCGGAGCTGTGGTAAACTTTCGTAGTACCGCGCTCGACATGGTACGCCCCGGGCTGCTGCTGTACGGCCTGTATCCGGGCGCAGAGCGCGGCGGGCTGGATCTCCGGCCGGTAATGAGCGTCAAAACACGCGTCGCCGAAATCACCTCTCACCGCGCGGGCGACACAATCAGCTACGGCCGCATATACACCTGCGAGCGGGATATGCGCCTTGCCGTAATCCCTGTCGGCTACGCGGACGGGCTGCACCGCTGCCTCTCCGGGCGTTTTTCCGTCTCCATAAACGGCCGCCGCGTCAGGCAGGTCGGGCGCATATGCATGGACATGTGCATGCTGGACATAACCGAGCTTCCCGATGTGCGCACGGGGGATATCGTCACCGTCTTCGGCGACGGGCCCACGGCCGGCGAACTGGCCGAAAAGGCCGGCACAATAGCCTATGAGCTGCTCTGCGCTGTTTCGCCCAGGGTCCCGAGGGTCTATCTGAATGAATAAAGCCATGTTTTTCGCGCGATAATAGTATCGGCGGGACACCCCGCCGCCCGGTACATATAATATGAACGGGCACCTTATTTTGCGAGGGTGGTACTGTATGCAGAATGCGAATCCCGTACATCGGGGAGACATCTATTACGCGGACCTGAGTCCCGTCGTGGGCAGCGAGCAGGGCGGTCTCAGGCCGGTCCTGATAGTGCAGAACGACACAGGCAACCGGCACAGCCCAACCGTCATAGCCGCAGCCATCACATCCCAGACCGGCAAAGCCAGGCTTCCGACGCACATCGAGCTCACGGCCAGCAGCTTCGGCCTGAACCGCGACAGCGTCGTGCTGCTTGAGCAGATACGCACGCTCGACAAGTCCAGGCTGCGCGAGCGCATGGGCAAACTGGACGGAGCCACCATGGACCGGGTCAACGGCGCCATAGCCGTCAGCTTTGGGCTGGGCGGCATTGCTCAGTAACTCCGAAAGTGAAAAGAGCTCTCCGCGCCCGGCAAAGCCGGACGCGGAGAGCGGAAGCTGAAAACTACTATATTTGCGCCGCTCAGCGCGGCGAAGCGAGGTATTACCATGAAGAGAAAAGGGCTTATAATCGCCGCCGTGCTCGTGCTTCTGCTCGGCTGCGCGGGCGTCGGAGCCTGGGCGGCGGGTAATTACGGCACTCAGGCCGATCCGCTTGTGGCCATGAGCTACCTGGAAGAGGTGCTTCAGCCAAAGCTGGAGCGCGAGTTTGACTCTGCGCTTGAAGACGCCGTTGAGGGCGTCGGAGCGCAGGCGGGAGCGTTTGAGAGCATCAGCCTCTCCGCTTCAAGCGTCAGCCTCTCCGGCGGCACGGAGCTGGTCTGCCTTACGTCCGGCGCCGTCTGTACCGGGACGCTCATAGACGCAACGGCGGGAGGAGTTCTCAACGCAGGTGGAAGCCTCGCCGCCAACCATCTGTACATAGTGTCCGATGCAAGCGCCGTCCTCTCCGGCGAGGGCGAAGTGCTTATACGCGGCGCATATTCGACGTCTGAGGCATAAACCGGATTTCAGCAGCCGCGGCTCGGCGCCGCGGCTGCTTTGTTTGCGCCCGAGCGGCATCCGGAAGAAACTTCCGCTGACATCTCCTGCCCCGTCATGGTACAATAGCCGCAAGGCGGATATTATACCAGGATTTCAAGTCCTTTTTCTCGCCCCTAACGGGGCAGCCGAAACAAAGCCGGCAGGAATACGTCTTATCAGTTTAAGGAGTGATGCTATGCCTGTCATTTTAACATCGGCAGCCGGCGAAGGCGAGCTCATAGCCGTCTTTGTCATAGTACTCGCGGCGCTGTTCGCCGCGGCGATTATAATCGTCGCGCTGTCGCTCATCGTTTTGCGGCGCTCGAAGCGCAAAATAGAGGAGCAGGAGCGCCGGTCAACTCACGGGAGGAGAAACAAGCTATGAAGAAAAGAGTCCTGTGCCTGTTCTGCGCGGTTTTGCTGCTGCTCACGCCATGCCTGGCATATGGCGGCGGCAGCGGGGACGCGTCCTATATAAACGAAACCGCTCTGGCGAATGACTTTACATACGAAAACGCCGTCAGCTATGACTCCGACGGCCGCACCGAGACCTATACGCTCGAGCTCGCGCCGGGCAGCGGCGTCTACCCCATAAGCATGGCCTGCGACACCATCTACGGCGGTTTTACCGCAACGCAGATGATATCCTACGCCGAAGCGCTGGGCTACAACGTGGTCGGCGCCATAAACTCGGATTTTGGAGAGTATAACGGCGTCCCGACCGGTATGGTCGTGGAAAAGGGCGTGTACAAGTCCTCACCCGAGGGCAACAACGCCGTCGCCTTCACGAATGGCCGCGCATACGTGAGCGAAAAGCCTGAGGTCACCCTGAGGCTCGTAAACGAAGACAGCGGCTACGCCTGCGAGCTCACTCACTTCAACAAGTCCCGCACGAATTCAGGCGCGTACCTCTTCAGCGAGCACTTCTCCACCGTCTCCACCCGCACCTCGGGCGAGGGCTGGTTTGTGCGCTTCGCCGTAAGCGGCGGCGAGGATGTAAAGCTCGGCGGCGAGCTTGAGCTGACGGTTACCGGCGTCTCCACGGAAGGCGGCAGCGTACCCATCGGGGCCGGCAACCTTGTGCTGACCGCCAGCGCGGCGGCCGGCCTCGAGGACATGCTAGCCGGCTTTGAGGCCGGAGACCGTGTCACGCTCTGTGTTGAGTGCTCGGACAGCGGGCTTGAGGGCGCCGACTGGGTAGGCGGCTGCGGCAACATCCTTGTCAAGGACGGCAGCATCTATGACCCGGACCGCTGGAACAGCGCCATCACCGACCGTCACCCCCGCACCGCGCTGGGCATAATGCGCGACGGCACGCTCGTATTCCAGGTGCTCGACGGCAGAAGCGGCAGCAGCGTCGGCGCTACCATGGAGGAACTCGCACGGGACCTCATAAGCCGCGGCTGCGTAAGCGTCGTCAATCTCGACGGCGGCGGCTCGTCCATAATGAAGCTGCGCATCCCGGGACGCAGCGGCTTCACCACGGTGAACGAGCCTTCCGACGGCAAGGAGCGCGCCGTCAGCGCCTACATACTCTTCGTCACGGACAGTCAGCCCGGCGGCCAGGCGCAGAGGCTCTTCCTCGAGCAGGACGGAGCATATGTGCTCGCGGGCAGTACGGTTGACATAAGTTTTGCGGCTGCGGATTCCGCCCTGCAGAACGCCTCCCTGCCGGAGAACATAAGCGTCTCCGCGCAGCGCGGCAGCATAAGCGGTATGACTTACACCGCCCCGTCCTACGCGTGCACCGACACGCTGAGTCTGAGCGGCGGCGGCGCGGCCGGCAGCGGCACAATACATGTAATTGAACGCGTGGATGAGCTGAAAATCAGCGTAGACGGCGGCATTCCGCAGCAGATTCTGCTTGATAACGGCGAAAGCGTAAAGCTGGACGTCACGGCAAATTATCTTATGCGGGACGTGAACCTTGGCGCCGGTTCGCTGAATTTCTCGGTTGAGGGCGGCATAGGCGCCATAACATCCGACGGCATACTCACGGCTGTTTCCGACGAAAGCGCCTCTGGCCAAGTTAACATAATCTGCGGAGGAATAACAGCTTCAATACCGGTGCGCGTAGCCTTTGAGTTTTCCGACATGCGCGGGCACTGGGCTTCCGACTGCGTAAAACGGCTCTATGAGGCCGGAATAGTCACGGGCATATCCGACACGGAATTCGGGCCCGGGCTCAGCATGAAGCGCTGCGACTTTCTTGTCATGCTCTACCGCGCGGCCGGCGAGCCCTCAGTCTCCGGCGCCTCCGGTTTTGAAGATGTGCCGGCGGACTCCTATTTCGCGGACGCGGTCAATTGGGCCGTCGCCAACGGCATAACCAACGGCCGCTCTGAGGACAGCTTTGCCCCCTATGACACTCTAGCCCGCCAGGAGGGCTTCACTTTCCTCTACCGGGCGCTTAAGGTTCTCGGCACAAGCTATGCAGAAGGTGACATAACACTTCTGAACAACTTCTCCGACGGCTCGCTGGTGGCCGGCTGGGCCGCAAATGCGACCGCCACTCTGATAGCCAACGGTATAGTCCAGGGCTCCGGCTCCGGCTTGAATCCCACCGCAAGTCTCAGCCGCGCCGAGATGGCCAAGATGCTCGACGCCGTAATATAATAAAAATGCAGCGGTCAATGCCGCTGCATTTTTATCTAATTTTTAAGTTTACATAATAATTCTCGATTGCCTTCACCAGGGCTTTGGCCGAGGGTTTCTCCGCCGTTATTACTCTTCCGCCGCAGCCGCTCAGCGCGGCTGCGGTCGGCGCGCCTATGGCCGCAAGCACGGCCTCCTCCGGCAGCGGCGAGAGCCGCCCGAGCGCGGCGCGCGCCCCGGCGGCGCTGGTAAAGGCAAAGGCGGCGGCGCTCTCTATGAGCGCGCGCGGCGCCGTATATTCCCCCGGCGCGGCGGTGTAGGCGCGTATGTCGCGCACTTCAAAGCGCGCGGAAAGGCGCTGTGCCAGCTCAGCGGCGCCCTGTGCCGAGCGGTAGAGGCATACGTCCGAGCCGCCCGGCAGCTCGCCGAGCAGCAGGCCGGCCAGAGCGGCGGTGCTCTGACCTTCCGGCACGAAATCCGCGCGCAGTCCGCGCTCCAGGAGCGCGGCGGCGGTGGTCCGCCCCACGCAGGCTATTTTGCTGCCCGCCAGCGAGCGCGCGTCACGGCCCGAGCCCGTGAGACGCTCAAAATAGAGCCGCACGCCCTCGGCGCTGGTGAATACAAGGCAGCCGCAGCCGGTTGGCGCCTCGTCCGCCTCCGGCAGGGGCGAGAGCGTGAGCTCGCAGGCCGTGAACGGTTCGGCGCCCAGCGCGCGCAGCTCGCGGGCAAGCCTGGAGTTCATACGCCGCGTGCCGGTAAGGCCGACGCGCGCCCCGGCGAGGGGCAGTCCGGTTTCCGGCCGCAGGTCGAGCTCCGCCGCCGGGCCGATAACGATGACGGCGGGCGCTGCGGCGTCCTTTGCCCGTGCGGCAATGTCGGCGAGCGTACCGCGTATGCAGTAGCGGGCCGCGGCGCTGCCTCCGGCGGCGACGGCGCAGGGTGTTTCAGCGTCCATGCCCGCAGCGGCCAGCCGCGCGGTAATCTCGGCGAGCCGGCCCAGGCCCATCAGGACTACCAGCGTGCCCGGAAAACCTGCGAGGTCATCAAAATACTCCGGCAGGCCGCCCCCGGCGGTGTGCGCCGTCACCACGGCAAAGCCGCGGCTGAGCGCGCGGTGCGTCACCGGTATGCCGGCCAGCGCGGGCACTGCCACGGCGCTGCTGACGCCCGGTATCTCCTCACAGGCCACGCCGGCGGCGGCCAGGGCAAGCATCTCCTCGCCCCCGCGCCCGAAGACGTAGGGGTCGCCGCCCTTGAGCCGCACGACGCGCTTGCCCTCCGCCGCCAGGCGCAGCAGCAGCGCTGTTATCTCCTCCTGCTTTGCCGATGGACGCCCCGCGCGCTTGCCCACGCAGCAGCGCTCCGCCGCAGGCGGAGCCTCCAGCAGCAGCTCCGGGTCGATGAGCTCGTCGTAGACCACGGCGTCGCAGCGGCGCAGGCGCTCCGCGCCCAGCAGGGTAATGAGCCCCGGCGCGCAGCCTGCTCCTACAAGGCTGACAAAGCCGCTCATGCCTCGTCTGCCAGCTCGGGCACTATGGCCGCGACCGTCTCCTCATCCGGCTCGCCGCCCGCGTCGAGGCAGGCGTTGAAGAGGAAGGAAAAGATGCGCGCCCTGCGCCGCTGGTCGGGCACGGCGGCAATCACGCGAGGGCGTATCCCGGCCATGAAGTCCAGGATGTCCTCCACTCCGTCGGGCAGGCTCTCGTCAAAGGCGCGGTTGAAATATGCCGCCGCCGTGGGGCTGGCCCCGCCGGTGCAGACGCCCGCCGAGAGCCTCCCGCGCAGCGTCAGCGCCGGGAAGACGAAGCTGCACTCCACCGGGTCGTCTACGACGTTGACGGCTATGCCCCGCTCGCGGCAGAGCTCGGCGACGCGGCTGTTGAGCTCACTGTCGTCGGTGGCGACAATAACGATGTCGCGCCCGTCGAGATCCCCGTCGGCAAAGGGCCGGAAGAGCAGCTTCACGCCCGGCAGAGAGATGAACTGCGGCGCGAACCGGCCCGAAACGGCCGTGAGCTCCGCGCCGTAGGGCAGTAGCCTTTCACACTTGCGGTAAGCTACGGAGCCGCCGCCGATAATCAGTATCTTCTTGCCGGACAATTCAACAAACATGGGAAACAGAGCCATAATTTCACCTCATGCGTAATAATATTGCCATCCCTCCGGCGTGAGGGCGCGGCGTATTTTTACATTGAAGACCTCATCGAGCGCGCCGTAGGCATAGACCTCGCCGGGCGTGCCGCAGGCGGCGAGCGCGCCGCCGGCCATGACCGCCAGCGTGTCCGCGCGCTTGAGCGCGAGGCAGAGGTCGTGCAGCACGAGCACCACCGCGCGGCCCTCGCCGGCCAGGGAACGCGCCGTGTCCATCACCGCCAGCTGGTGGCCCACATCGAGGAAGGCCGTGGGCTCGTCCATGAGCACGCTCGCCGTCTCCTGCGCCAGGGCCATGGCGAGATACGCCCGCTGCCGCTGCCCTCCCGAGAGCTCGGGCAGCGCCCGGTCGGCCAGGTCGACGGCGTCCGCGCGCACGAGCGCCCGCTCCGCCGCGGCGTGATCCTCCCTGCCGTAACGGCGCGGGTAGCCGAGGTAGGGAAAGCGCCCGTGCAGCGCCATGCGGCGCACGGTGATGCTGGGCACGGCCCTGTCCTGCGGCATATACGCCGCCCTGCGCGCTATCTCGCGGCGCGAGAGGGCGCTTATCTCATCGCCGTCTATATACACCTCGCCGTCCAGGCGCGGTATCATGCCCAGCACGGCCTTCAAAAGCGTGCTCTTGCCGCAGCCGTTGGGGCCGCAGAGGACGGTGACCCGTCCGGGCTCAAAGCAGAGGCTAACTCCCTTCAAAACCTCCCCGCCGTGGTATCCCGCGCGGAGCCCGCGAAGCTCAATCATGCCCTGCGCCGCCTTCTCTGCCGGAGCAGCAGCCATATAAAGAAGGGCCCGCCGATGAGCGCGAGCGTGATGCCGACGGGCAGCTCGTAGGGCGCAAAGAGCGTGCGCGAGGCCGTATCGCAGACAAGCAGCAGCGCCGCGCCGCCCAGCGCGCTCGCCGGCAGCAGCAGCCGCGCCTCGTCGCCGGTAAAGCGTCGTATAATGTGCGGCACTATCAGCCCCACAAATCCCAGCAGCCCCGCGAAGCTGACCGCCGAACCCGCCAGCGCCGCGGCCACGGCCAGCAGCACTATACGCATGCGCCCCGCGCGCAGCCCCAGGCTCTCCGCCGTCTCGCCGCCGAGCATGAGCACGTCCAGCTCGTTTGTCAGCGAGAAGGCCGCGGCGAGCGCCGCAGCCGCCACGGCGGCCGGAGCTGCCAGCCGCGAAAGCGTGAGGTTGTCCAGCGAGCCGATGCGAAAGTCCGAGTAGGCGTTGAGCGCGTCCGGCGCGAAGGTGACAACCGCGTCCACCAGCGCCGCGAGTATGTTAGATATCGCAACGCCGGCAAGCACCAGCGTTATTTTCGCCGCGCCTGTGCGCTCGGCTATCAGCAGCACCATGAGCGCCGCCGCCATCGCTCCGGCAAAGGCCGCGAAGGGCAGGAGCGCCTGCGCCGTGGGAACGGCGGCGCAGCAGAGCGCGGCGGCAAGTCCCGCCCCGGCGTTGACGCCTATCGTGCTCGGAGCGGCGAGCGGATTGGCCAGCACGCTCTGCGTGAGCGCGCCGCTGACCGCGAGCGCCGCGCCCGCGAGCACGCAGCCAGCCGTGCGAGGCAAACGTGCGTACAGCACTATCCTCGCCGCGGTAGAGCCGTCTTCACCGCCGAAGAGCGCCGCGAGCACGTCGATCGGCGCAACGCCGACCGGGCCCAGCAAAAGCGAGAACGCGGCGGCGAGCAGCGTTATCGATATGAGCGCCGCAAAGAGGCGCGCGTTATTGGCCGTAGAGTATGTCGGCGAGCTTTTCATAGGCCTCCCCCCAGCGGGCATTGGGCTTCAGATTGTAGAGTTCGTGCTCCAGGGTATAGAACCTCCCCTCGCGCACGGCCCTGAGGCCGCTCCAGCCCGGATTTGAGAGCAGGGTCTGCTCCAGCGTGGCCATCGCGTCCGTGGGGTCGGAGCCCTGCAGCACGGCGAAGATGTAATCCGGCTCGGCTGCGATTATGGCCTCCAGGCTCAGCTCCTCCAGCAGCGACGCGTCCGAGTCGGCGACATTGCGGCAGCCCAAATCGCGCAGCATCTCGCCTAGCACGTTGCCCTCGCTGGCCTTGACCTTACAGCTGACGCCGGTGGCGCGTATTACGAGCACGCTCGGCTCGCTCCCGTCGGCGCGCGCCACGGCGGCGTCTATCTCCTTTTGCACGTCTGCGCCGTATTTCACATAGTTTTCGCGCGCTCCGGTCAGCTCTGTACACACATCCAGCATACGCAGATAGTCGTCAAAGCCCTGCACATCGAAGTACGCGACGGGTATCCCGGCGGCGGCAAGCACATCCTCAAGCTCCAGGTTCGCGCCGGTGTTCACGCTCGCCAGCACGAAATCCGGCTCGGCCGCAAGCAGCGCCTCCAGGCTGGGCGTCTTGACCGCGCCCAGGTTGGCCACGCCGCCGCCCAGCCCCAGGTCAAAGCCCGTCCAGGCGTCGTCCGCCGCGGCGGCAAGCGAGCCGCGGCCCCCGGCGAGGCACCAGACCTCAGCGAAGGAGCCGATAAGCGCGGCCACACGGCGCGGCCGCGCGGGCGCCGTGACCTCACGCTCCAGGTCGTCGGTGAAGGTCAGCGTCTCCCCCGCCGACTCCGCCGGCGCCGGCGCGCCGCAGGCCGTGAGGAGGAGGGATATGAGTAAAATAAATACCAGGGCTTTTCTCATTGGCAAATAAAATCAGGGGGCCCTTGGCAGGGCCCCCAACCCCTCCTGACTTCAGTTAGCTCAGCCGGGCCGCGCAGGCTTTTGGAAGGCCGGCGCAATACGTCCGCATTTCAGCAGCTCGCGCCGCCGGCGGTGTGCTTCTCGGCATTCAGGATGGCGTCCTTGCGAACGAGCACGTCGTCGCCAAGGAGCATCCCGATGAACTTATCCGCGCCCACGCGGTCTATCGTGCGGCCGAATCGTTCGCCGGTCACGCCCTGCTCGCGGAAGAGGAGGATGGCCTTCTCAACCAGCTTCCTGGCCTCGTCCTTGGAGTATATGCCCGGGACGCGGGTACCGAGGCGCTGGGTCTTGCCCCAGATGCCGCCGATGTAGACGGCAAAGCCGCGCTCGGCCTCATGCACCGCGCCGAAATGGCAGGCGGGGATGCACTTGCCGCAGTTTGTACACTTGTCCCAGTCTATCACGAGCCTGCCGTCGGCGCCCTTGGAGCAGGCCTTGACCGGGCACTTGTCTATACAGCCGCCCTTGCCGCAGGCCTTGCACTCATCGGCGTGCAGCTCAGGCACGCTCTGCCCATACATGCCAAAGTCGTGCAGCGCGGGCTTTATGCAGTTGTTCGGGCATCCTCCGACGGGTA
>CALXGL010000070.1 GCA_944387825.1 uncultured Oscillospiraceae bacterium
CGCCAGTAGGCGAACCACTCGAGGTCGGTGCCCGGTTCGCAGAAGAACTCGAGCTCCATCTGCTCAAACTCGCGGGTGCGGAAAGTGAAGTTGCCCGGGGTTATCTCGTTGCGGAAGCTCTTGCCCACCTGGCAGACGCCGAAGGGTATCTTGCGGCGGGTGGTGCGCTGGATGTTCTTGAAGTTGACGAAAATGCCCTGCGCGGTCTCGGGACGGAGGTATACCTCGCTGGCGCTGTCCTCGGTGACGCCCTGATGGGTCTTGAACATGAGGTTGAATTTGCGTATATCGGTGAAGTCGCTCTTGCCGCAGACGGGGCAGACGATGCCGTGCTCGCGGATGAAGGCCACCATATCGTCGTTGGTCATGGCTTCGGCGCTGACGCCCTCCATGGGGTTCTCGGCCAGCCAGTCCTCAATGAGCTTATCCGCCCTGTGGCGGCTCTTGCAGGCCTTGCAGTCTATGAGCGGGTCATTGAAGGTGGTGACGTGGCCGGAGGCGACCCAGACGCGGGGGTTCATCAGTATGGCCGAGTCGAGTCCCACGTTGTAGGGGTTCTCCTGGACGAACTTCTTCCACCAGGCCTTCTTGACGTTGTTCTTCAGTTCCACGCCGAGAGGGCCGTAGTCCCAGCTGTTGGCAAGACCGCCGTAGATCTCGCTCCCTGCGTAGATGAAGCCCCTGTTCTTGCACAGGGCGACAAGCTTGTCCATCGTCTTTTCCGTGTTTTTCATGTTTTTCTCCTTTTTTCCCACAGATGGCTTCTGCGGAGATATTTGTCCGGCTTTACTTCCGCGGCGCCGTGTGCTATAATGCGCGATAAGATGCGCGGCGGGGTATGTGATGCATACCGCCCGACATCTGATAATATTAACACAATATACATACTATATCAATAAAAGTTAAACATTAAATTAGCGCGGAGGAGTAAAATGGACACAGAGCTGCTGCGCCGGTATGCCAGGCTTATCGCCGTCACCGGCGGAGGGATACTTCCAGGACAGAGCGTGGTGCTGCGCGCCGGGCTGGATCAGCCGGAGTTTGTGCTTATGCTTGCCGAAGAGTGCTACAACGCCGGGGCAAGGGAAGTTGAAGTGGACTGGGAGTATCAGCCGCTTGTAAAGCTGGATAACGAGCGCCAGAGCGTGGAGACGCTCGGCGCGGTCAAACCCTGGCAGGAACAGAGGCTGCGCTACCGCGCGGATACTCTGCCCGTTATGTTGTATCTTGAGAGCGCGGACCCGGACGGCCTGGCGGGAATGGACCAGGCCAAGCGCGCCGAGGCGCTGCGCCGGCGCTATGCGGTTACGAAGCCGATTTCTGACGAGATGGAGAACCGGTATCAGTGGTGCATCGCCGCCGTCCCCGGCAGGGAATGGGCGCGCAAGGTGTTTCCTGGCCTGCCCGACGAGGCGGCCGTTGAGAAGCTCTGGGAGGCCATACTCTCCTGCTCGCGCGCGTCGGAGGGCGATCCGGCGGAGAACTGGGCGGGGCACAACGCCTTCCTGCGGGACCGCTGCGACAGGCTCAACGCAATGGGCCTCGTGCGTCTGGAGTACAGGTCCGCCAACGGCACGGACCTCACGGTCGGACTGATACCCGAGGCGCTCTTTCTCGGCGGCGCGGAGACAAATCCGGTCAACGGCGCGGTTTATAACCCGAACATACCCTCGGAGGAGGTATATATAACGCCGCGTGCGGGCGACGCCGAGGGCATAGTGTACGCCACGCGGCCCCTCGCCTACCGCGGGCAGCTGATTGAAAACTTCTGGATGCGGTTTGAGCACGGGCGTGCGGTGGACTGCGGCGCAGAAAGGAACGAGGAAGCGCTGAAGGCCCTCATTTCCATGGACGAGGGCTCGTGCATGCTGGGCGAATGCGCCCTTGTGCCGTATATGAGCCCCATCAGGAACAGCGGCATAATGTTCTACAGTACGCTGTTCGACGAGAACGCGGCCTGTCATCTTGCGCTTGGCCGCGGCTATTCGAGCAACATCCGTGACTATGGCAAATATACCCTTGAGGAACTCCGCGCCATGGGCGTCAACGACTCCATGGTCCACGAGGACTTCATGATAGGCTCCGCCGACCTGGCCGTCACCGGTATCACGGCCTCGGGCGAGCGGATACCCATCTTTACCGCCGGCGGCTGGGCCTTTTGACCGCCGGCAAGCACCGGGAGGCGCACAAATGGAAAGAAAACAAACGCAGGCACCGCGCATGGACCGCAAGACGATAGTTTTGACCGTCGTTGCCGCTCTGCTGGTGATAGCCATCATCGTAATCGCCATTGTGCTCATGCAGCGCTCGGGCGGCGATACGTACCGGGAGCACTATGAGACGGCCATGGAGAGCTATAACGCAGGCGACTACACGGCTGCGCTGGCCTCGGCGCGGCTTGCCTACGCCGAGGATGCGACGGAAGAGGCCGTGCTGCTCATAGCGCGCAGCTGCGCGGGGCTTGAGGACTATAAGGAGGCCGTATCGGCCCTCGAGGCCTGGGTCGATAAGAACGGCGCGGGCAGCGAGGCCGGCGCCCTGCTTGAAAAATACCGCGCGGAGATGCAGGCGGATGAGACGCCCGAGCCGGAAACCGTGTCGATAGCCGGGCAGGAGTACCCGCTTGACACGGAAACCCTCGTCATCTCCGATACGGCCGTCAGCGCGGAGGATATGTCGGCGATAGCGAAGCTGACCGGACTCAGCAGCCTGAGCCTGAACGGCTGCTCCATCTCGGATATATCTCCGCTTTCGCAGCTCACGGCGCTCGTGACGCTTTCGCTTGAAAACAACTCGATATCCGACCTCTCGCCTCTCGCCTCGCTGCGCTCGCTCGAGACCCTGTTCCTGAGCGGGAACAGCCTGGGATCGCTCGAGCCGCTGTACCGTCTCGACAGGCTCACCACCCTGGACATACGCGGACGCGAGATAACGAGAGACGAGCTCGACGCGCTGCAGGCCGAGCTGCCGGGTTGCATGATTCTCTCCGATGACCCGGAGGCCGAGGTGACGGAGATAAGCCTTGGCGGGCTGACCTTCACGAGCGACGTGACGGAGCTCGACCTCTCCAATCGCGGAATTACAGATATTTCCGCTCTCAGCAGCTGTACGATGCTCGAAAGCCTGAACATTTCGGGGAATATTATTTCCAACATCTCCGTGCTTGGCGCCATGCCGAACCTGAAGACGCTGGACATCTCAAATAACGAGATATCAAATCTCTCGCCCCTGATTGCGCTCGCCAACCTGGAGAGCGTCAACGCGTCCGGCAACGCCGTTGCGAACATCTCCGCTCTCTCCGGGCATACGGCGCTTGTCTCTCTGAATCTCGACGGGAATCCGCTGGAGAATATCGAGGCGCTCGAGAGCATGACCGGGCTCAGGAGCCTCAGCCTTCGTTCCGCTTCGCTGCAGGATGAGGATCTCGCCCTGCTGCAGCGCCTGACCTGGCTGGAAAGCCTGAATCTGGAGGACAATGCCGGGATAACCGCGGCCGGGGCCGACGCGCTCATAGCCGCGCTCCCCAACTGTGCGGTAAGCGTGTCTCAGGATATATACACCGTGACGCTTGGCTCGGCCAGCTTTGAAGCGAATGCGGAGTATGTGGACGCGTCCGCGAAGGGGGTTGCATCCCTGGCCGGCGTCGAGCATTTCACCGCCCTGCAGGTGCTCATACTCAACGACAATACCGGCATCGACATTTCCAACGCAGGCTCGCTTACGACCGTGCAGGCGCTGGAGCTTGCCGGTTGCGGGCTCACCGACGTTTCGGCCCTCTCAGGCCTGACGCAGCTCACCACGCTCAACCTCATGCTCAACGACCTGGGCTCCGTCGCGCCGCTTTCCGGAATGACGGCCCTTTCCGAGCTGCATCTGAGCATGAACGCGCGGCTCTCCGATATAAGCGCTCTGGCAGGCCTGAAGAACCTCACCGTGCTCTCGCTCAACGGTACCGCCGTCACGGATTTGAGCGCGCTCTCCGGCCTCACCAGGCTGGAAACGCTAGACCTGGAGGGCTGCAGCATAACCTCCATTACGCCGCTGCTGGGGCTTACGAATCTGAAGACGCTCTACGCCGCCGGCTGCGGTCTGACTCCCGAGCAGATAGACGAGCTCGGCGCCGCCCTTCCGGACTGCACGATATACACCTGATAAAAAGCGGGACGAAGCTGCTGCTCCGTCCCGCTCTCTGCCTGCTGTCGAGCTGATAAGCCGGTTTTTGCCTTTTGGCGAAGAATTTAAAATAATTCATAAAATCTACTTCAATTTTCAATTGGTTTGTGGTAAAATATACGCACAAAACCGGAAGGGGTGTAAACCATGAAGTTCACGTTCACTGAAAAGAAAATGGACGTCTCCGAGGATCTGCGCGCTTATGCGGAGAAGAAGGTCGGGAAGATAGACAAGTTCTTCAAAACGGACAGCGACGCTTTCGTGACCTTTTCCACGGAGCGCGGACGTTTCCGCGCCGAGGTCACGATTAAGAACAACGGGATGTTCTATCGCGTGAGCGAGCTTACCGGCGACATGTACGCCTCCATCGACTCTGCAGTTGCCAGCATTGAGCGGCAGATACGCAAGAACAAGACCCGCCTTGAAAAACGGCTGCGCGCCGGTGCGATAGAGCGTGAGATCAAACCCTACCAGGTCGCCGGAGACGATGCCGGCGAGGAGGAGTTCAAGGTCGTCCGTAATAAGAAGTTCTACATTGCGCCGATGAGCGTTGACGAGGCGATTCTTCAGATGAATCTGCTTGAGCACGAGTTCTTCGTGTTCCGCAATGCCGACGAGCACGACGAATTCTCCGTTGTCTACCGCCGCAAGAACGGCGGATATGGCCTGATAACGGACAGTAAAGACTGAAATTCACAGGGAGCCTCCGGGCTCCCTGTTTTCCTGCGGCCGGCACCGCGTTGACATGCGCGCGAAGCTGTGCTAGTATTTCGAAAATACAGTTTCGC
>CALXGL010000071.1 GCA_944387825.1 uncultured Oscillospiraceae bacterium
AAGCATCTTGACCCGGAGGGATCGGAGGTGTCGTCCGCCGTATCAATCACGAGCGTTTCCGCCACCGTGTTGAAAAGCCTCGTGGAATTTATGACTTCCTCGTTCGTGAGCTCCTCTTCGTCCAGCGCCGTGCGCTCCAGCTCATCCGCCCGGTAGAGGGCGAACACCTCCGCTCTGGCGTTCTTCTGCTCCGCGCCTGACACGTCCGGGACTTCAGCGCTCTCCGGCAGGAAGAGCAGCGGCAGCAGCAGGCAGACTGCAAGCACCAGCGCGGTTACGCACCAGGGCATGGCGGCCTTAACCTTCATCTTCCTCCACCCCCTCGAGCTCCACGCGCACCGTGGTGCCCTTTCCCGGTTCGCTCTCAAATTCAAGCTGTGTCCCGTGAAGCTCGGCTATGCGCTGGCAGAGCGCAAGGCCCAGCCCCGCCCCGTTCTGTGCGCGGGAACGCGACTTGTCTATCATATAGAAGGGCTCGGTTATCCGGCTCAAATCCTCTTTCTTCATTCCCCGGCCGTGGTCCTGGACATAGAAGGCGTAGCCGTTCTCCGTGCGCTTTCCGAAGAATTCTATGGTCTGGCCGCGGCGCGACGCCTTGCGCGCGTTGTCTATGAGGTTTATCATCAGCGTCTTGAAAAGGTCCGGCTCTATCCAGACCTCGCCCTGCTCCCAGCGCATGTCCAGCGTCATTCCGTCGTTTGCGAGGCTAGGCACCGTAACCGCGGCCACCTCGCGTATAAAGTACGGCGCGTCAAAGCGGCGGCGTTCTATGCCCTGTTTGCCCGAGACGATAATCTCCATGAGCTTGAGCGAAAGGGACTCCAGCCGCTTGCCCTCGGAAAATATGTATCCCGCGGCGGTAAAGCGGTTCTTCGGCGTCATTTCGCGCGAGCGCAGCATGTCCGCATATCCTATGATGGCCGTAAGCGGGGTCTTGAGCTCATGGGCGAAGGAGGCTATAAACTCCTCGCGCCGCTCGGCGGTCTCGGCCAGATTTTTCATTTCTCCAGTGAGCTCCGCGCTGTGCCTCCGCGCGTCGCGCGCCTCTCGCGCGAGCGCGCCGTATGAGTGTGAAGCCGAGAGCGCGACGACAAGCCCTCCGCCAATTGAGGCGCAGAGCAGTACGGCGGCATATGGCCAGAAGGCGAAGACGCCGCGCGAGGCCCAAAAGCAGCCGAAGGCACATATTATTACGGCGATGACGCACGCCGCAGCGAGGAAAACTCCCGCGGGAAACATGCGGGCTCTAGATTTCAAGCCTGTATCCCACCTTGTAAATCGTCTTTATTTTGTCCTCCCAGTGCAGCTTCTTGCGCAGGCGCTGCACGTGCAGGTCCACCGTGCGCGAATCTCCCATGTACTCGCCGCCCCAAATCCGCTCGTATATCGTCTCGCGAAACAGCGCTATATTGCGGTTCTGCACAAACAGCAGCAGAAGTTCGAATTCCTTGGCCGTGAGCTGCAGCGGCTTGTTCGAGCGCATTACCGTGTGGGAGCGGGTATCTATGGTCAGCCCGCCAATCTCTATCTCGTTCTGCGTCTTGCCGGCGCGGCGGAGAACGGCCTCCACGCGCGCAAGCAGCTCGACTATTTCAAAGGGCTTCACCAGGTAATCGTCGGCGCCCAGCCTCAGGCCGCGCACCTTGTCCTCCATCGAGCCCTTGGCTGTTATGAAGATGACCGGTATATCCATGGGCTTAATAAAGTCAAGCAGCTCATATCCGTTGACCTTGGGCAGCATTATGTCCAGCAGTACGAGGTCATAGCTGCCTTCCTCGAGCTTGTCGGCGGCTTCCTCCCCGTCAAACGCCCGCTCGCAGACATACCCGGCTTCGGTGAGATTCATAACTATGAGGTCGTTGATGGCCCTCTCGTCCTCGACGACCAGTATCCTGTTCATCACTAACACCTCCGCCGGATACAATATAACACAAATGCATCAAAATTGCATCATCCTGTATTTTCCGCCCGAAAAAAGTCGGGGCGCCCGCGCTGACATTATACATGAAGCTGCGCCGTATGAAAAGCCCGCGGGAAAACTTTTGCGCGACCGCCCGGCGAAATATACGGGCCTGCGTCGCGGCCGATATTGACGGCTTCCATATAGCGTGAATAAAGAAACACCACAAGAAAATAGAGGGATAATATGAAATTCTGCAAGTACTGCGGCAGGCGGCTTGAAGACGGCGAGCTGTGCTCCTGCACCGAATTCAGCCGCACGCACGTGCAGCCGCCGAGACCCGCGCCTCCTCCGCCGCCCCCGAAGCCGCAGCCCGGCAGCTGGGATGACCCGTACGGGCATTATAAACGCAGCCTTTTCCGCCCCATGGCTGAAGCGGGACCGCGCGGTGTATCTGTCGCTGCTCATGGTCGTGCTGCGCGTCATAATGCCGGCGCTCTTCATCTTCATGTTCTACAAGCTCTATCTTCCGGAGAACTCCGCGAAGCCATCAGCGACATGTCCATATACGATTTAATCATGGAAATGCTCTGGTCCCTGTGATGCGAAACAGGCGGCCGGACTCAAAAGAGTACGGCTGCGTCATATCGCTGCTTATTACGATAATAACTACAAAAAAGCGCCCGGAGCAGTTCGTGTTATATGATATATTAAGCCTTGTAATTCTGTTTGTGTTCGCCTTTATTGCGATTTTCCCGTGGGTGCTGTCAGGACATACATCTTCGCAAGACACACGCAAATTCTTTCTTATTTTAGAAACATATATTATCCTACGGATTCTTTATTTTAACGAAGTGAGCAAGAAACTTCCTGAAATCAGTGAAACTCTGCGGAAGAGGGTCAGCGCTGGAATCATAACGGTTTTCTTATTTTCGGGTATTGTTCCGATTACTGATTTATTTGCGTTGATGTGAATTACGCAAAAGACGCGGGTACGTATAGCTCCCGCGTCTTTTTTCACTATATCTCCAGCTCATAACGCTCCCATGCGTTTATGATGGTTGTTTTTCCGTGCTGGATGCGGCGGGGGATGTTCCTCGCATAGTTCATGTGGATATGGCCGTGTATCAGATATTTGGGCTGATACCTCTCCAGGAATGGGAAGAAGGCCTCAAAGCCCCTGTGCGCGGCGTCCTCAAGGTCTCCGCAGCCGCGGGGCGGCGCGTGCGTCAGCACTATATCCACCCCGCCTGCCCGGCGGACAGCCCAGCCCGCCCGCCACAGGCGGCGGCTCATCTGCCTTTCCGTGTACTGGTTTGGCCCGCCGTTGTACATCAGGCTGCCCCCAAGGCCCAGGATTCTCAGTCCGTTAACCGTGACGAGCCTGTCCTCTATGCACTCGCAGCCCTCCGGCGGCCTTTTTTCATAGTCGCCGTCATGGTTGCCGCGCACGTAGAGCAGCCTTGAGCGGCCCATGGTCACGAGAAAAGTCAGATACCTCGCCTTCAAATCCCCGCAGGAGAGCATCAAATCGTAGCCGCTGAGGCGTCCCGGCTGGTAGTAGTCCCAGAGGTACGGGCTCTCCCTGTCGGAGAGCAGAAGCAGCTTCACTGCGCCGCGCCCCCCTTCTCAGGGGGGATTGAATCCCTGTAAACGCCCTGCAGGCGCACAATCTGCCTGGACATGGGCAGCAGCTCGTCAAAGCCGGGTATTCCGCCGTCCACGTTCTCCACGAGCCAGTCCATGTGCAGCACATCCTCCGGGCTGAGCCAGCGGTTGCCGTCGCTCACAATGGAGCCGTCCTGCGAACGGTATTTTCGGTGGAACACGGTTATCGTGCCGTCTATGAGATTCCGGCAGAGAATATTTGCCAGGCTGCGGACGCCGTCCGGCAAATCGTCGGCCAGCTTGAGGCCCACCGCGCCGCTGGCCATGCCCCACCAGTAGTTCACGGCCTTGCCGCTGCCCTTATAGTCCAGCGTATCCCAGCCGCCCTTCAGTATGGACGAAACCAGGCGGATATAGAAGCCGCCCCAGTCCCAGTATGGAGAGGCCAGGGCCTCCAGAGCGCCGTCTCCGGCCACCCGGCAGAGGCCCCAGTCGCCCTGCGGCTGCTGCGGATTCGGCACATCACGGTTGGAGATAATGTCCACGCCGCGGTGTTTCAGCTCCGTTATGGGGTCCTCGCTGACGCAGGACCAGGCCAGAGTTACCCTTGCCGAGGGATTCGTAAGCTGCGCGCCCAGGGCGAAGGCGTTTATGCTGGCCGGCACGCCGAAAATGGGGTTGCTCGCCACATAGCCTATGCTGTCGCCTCTGGTCATTGCGCCCGCAATCGCGCCCGTTACGAATTTGCCCTCATAGATGCGGCTGTAATAGGTGCGGACGCCGGTATACGGCATGGCCACCGAACAGTTGAGCACCTTAATGTCCGGTCTTTTGGCCGCCAGCTTCCGGCAGGCGGGCATAAGCGGCGCGGTAGTCGCAAAAATCACCTGCGCCCCCTCATGCGCCGCTCTTTCCATGACCTCGTCCACATCCTCGCCGGGGTTCAGATTGTAGACGCGCACGGTGACGGATTCCCCCATGGCACGCTCAAGCGTGCGCCTGCCCAGGTCATGCGCGGAAATCCAGTTGCTGTGCACGGGATCGGGCCGGTTTATAAACGCCACGTTCAGATGCGTCGTGGACAGCACGGAGCCGAAAATGCGCCCCAGGATACCCTTGGACGGCTGGGTTTCATCGTCGTCCACGCTTACGGCTATAGGTTCCGCAAGAGTACGCGCTTTAACGTCCGTCCACACGGCGGCCAGCCTCTTGCCTATCTCCTGCGCCGAGAGCTCCTTGAGCGTACCTATGGGGTATAGCTCCAGCCACACGAGCAGCGCGTCCCCGGCCGTCACGGGCAGCTTTTTCCCGCCCAGCTTGTTGAAGGCCTCCTTGAAGTAGTGGAAGCCGGACTGGAAGCGCCTGCGCTCTTCGTCCGTCCAGACATGGTCCGGCTCATAGCCCAGCGCGGCCTGAAGCTTGGCAAATCCGCCACGGCGGCTGAAATACACCTGGTACGTCCCGCTCAGCCTGTAAAAACCCATGAACTCATAATAAATCGCCACGGATTCGTCTTCGCTGTACGCGGGAATTACTCGGGTGACATATCCGGATACCGTCGGCGCGCCGAAGCTCTTGAGCACGCTTACGCGCTTGTTGCCCTCCTGCACATAGAAGCGGCCCATATATTCGTAGCAGCGGATGGGGTCCCTTATCCCCTCGTCGCTCAGGTGCGCGCAGCACAGGTCAATCCACTTGGCGGCGAACTCGCTGTCCGGAGAAAGCAGCGGCATAAAATCCGCCGCGAAAGCCGTGCGCCTGCCCTCGCCCTTTGTGCCCACTATCTGGTCCGCGGGTATCTCTATCACCCCCATGTCAACCTGTCCGGCCGTCATGGAGGTATTCAAAATCTCGTCAAGTATCTGCAGGTACGGGTACCGCCCCGCCAGGACGCATTCCTTGTACGTTTTCTGTCCGGCCTTCAGGGCCTGGGCATATTTTACGCTTGCCTCCGACTGGCTGCTCATCGCGGCGCCTCCTTGAAATGTTGTACATGTATTGTAACACAGGCGGCCGCTTTTAGCTACAGCGTTTTATCCTGCCGGCCCTTGCGCGGCTGCGTCCGCGCTGGTATAATTATAGAAGAAGCGCGGAGAGGGGATGCAAAACATGTCCAAAGCAAAGTACATGGTAGTCAGCGGTTTCCTGGGCGCGGGCAAGACCACCTCCATGCTCGCTTTTGCCCGCTGTATTGATTCTCGCGGCGGCAAAGCGGCCATTCTGGCCAACGACCTGGGCGCCGCCAACATTGTGGACGCGGACTTTACCGCCGAAAGCGGCGTGCTCAGCACCAGCATAGCCGGGGACTGCATCTGCTACCAGCATGAAAACCTCGTGGACAAGCTGCGCCGGCTCGCGTCCTGCGGCGCCGGGGTCATCTTCTCAGACATCCCGGGTTGCGGCATAGGCGCTCTCGACCACGTATATCTTCAGCTGGCGGAAAAAGAGGGCGATGAATTTGAGCTCCTGCCCTTCACCTGCATTGTGGACCCGGAGCGGCTCAAGATGCTCATGCCGGAGCCAGAGGAGCTGAACCTTCCCAGCGAGCTGCGTTTCCTTCTCGACGCACAGATGCGGGAGGCGGAGCTTATTGTTCTGAACAAAACCGACGCCATCGGCCCGGAGCAGCGGGAAAAATGCCTTGGGCTCATACGCACCCTCTTTCCCGATACGCCTCTCATGAGCATGTCCGCCAAAACCGGCGAAGGCGTCGGAGCCGTCGCGGACTATATACTGTCCCATCGTTCCGCGGCCGAACACCGCGAGATAGGCTATGGCAGCGAGGCTTTCATAGCCGCCGAGAGCCGTCTGAGCTGGTACAACCGCCGGGTATACTTTGAGCGCCGCGACAGCGCGAATATTGACTTCAACGCCGTGCTCACCGACATATTTGAGGGCATACGCGCCGGGCTGAAAGCAGCCGGCGGAAATGTTCCGCACCTCAAGATTTTTGCCGCCGGCGAGGGCCCGGACTATTTCAAGGCCAGCCTGACCGGCGTCGATTACGGCGTAGAATACGACCGCCTGTTTGACGGCAGGTACACCGCGCTCTCAGTTATAATCAACGCCCGCGCCGCCGCCGGGGCGGAAGCAATGGGCGCCGCGGCAGACGGCGCGCTGGACGCTGCGGCGGAAAAGCACGGTCTCAGGGTCCGCACATTTTTCCTTGAAAGCTTCGGCATGACGGAGGAGGGCCGCGGAAACGGCGGCAAGGCCTCGCGTTTCTGATGAGCGCAGGGCAAAAGCAATCCCCGTACGGGAATCTGTTCCCGTACGGGGATAATTTTTCATGGCGCCTTAAGTCGGGGCATCCCCGGCGGCGCGTTTCGATACAGCCGTTACAGCGTGAGAATTACGTCCAGCCCGCAGCGCTCCAGCTCCTCGCGCGGGGCAAATACGCAGACCCCGGCGTCCGCCATGGCGGCGCGCAAATCCTCCGCAATCTCCATGAGGCGCGCCGGCGTACTGGCCAGCAGTTCGGCGCGGTGGGCGCAGCGCAGCTCGTGCGAGATACCGCGGAAGTAGAAGCTGTCGGCAGTTAACCCCTTTGCACGCACCGTGAGCAGGGGCTCATTCGCGGCGACGGCGCCTATGATGTAGCCATCGAGCGTTTCGCCCGCCGCGGCGAAATTCGCGAGGAAGTCAGGCGCCGCGGTATAGGCCGCGAGCGAGGACGACGCGCTTGGGTCGCGGTAGGAATAGCAGCCGGCAAAGCCGCTGTCGCGCATAACCAGGCCCGTGCCGTATGCGCCGCCCTGTACGCGCACGGCGTTCCAGAGGTACGCAAGCGTCACGACGCGCGCGACGAGCTGCCTGTCGCCGGAGTATCCGTCCAGCCTCGCGCCCATGGCGGCATAGCCCACATCGGAGGGTATCTCTATGCCCTCACGCCTGGCCGCCCAGCGCTGCGGCAGCGCGGAAGCGGGCCTTTCCATGCCGGGCAGCGCGGATATAAGCGCCTCCGCCGCCGCGTTCACCCTGCCGCTCGCCGAGCCTGTGAGGCTCACGGTCAGCGACATGCGGTTCACAGCCTGCGCGCAGAGCCGCTGCAGCTCCTCTGAAAGCGCGGCAAAGTCCCAGTTATTCTCCTTATCGCGCAGCCACTGGTAATACGCAAATCCGCCTGCGCACTCGGACGCCGCTCCGCCCGCCGTGCACTGAGCCGCAGCTCTGCCCAGAGCCGCGGAGTGCCCGTTGGAAATCAGCTGCTGGAACATGCGCGTGCGCGTCTGGCGCAAAAGCTCGTTTATCTCCTTCTCGTTCGTAAAGCGGCTCTGGGTGAGTATCTCGCAGAGCAGAGCAATGGCGTCGTCAGCCTTTGTTTCGAGCATGCTTGCGTTGGCGGCCAGCTTCAGGCTGTACCCGCCCTGCACGTTCTCATACACCGGCGTGCTGAAATAAAGCGTGCCGAACTGCAGCTGCGTCATCCGGCTCAGCTCTTCAGCCGTGTGCTTTTCCGTCTCCACCTTGCCAAGCAGTCCGGCCAAAAAGCTCAGCGCGGAGATTTCGCTCTCCTGCAGGCCCGTAACGTCGAAGTACAGCGTCAGGTAATTTATCCCGCCCGCGGCTATATCATGCCTCAGCAGCGGCACGCCGCCGAGCTCCGACAGCTCTGTGGGTATGAACTCCGGTTCCCGGTTCACGTCCGAGAGTGAGAGACGCGGAAGTGTGGCAAGGTTTTCCGCCGTGTCCTCGCTCTTCTGCCAGGCGGAAAGCTCGCGCTGTTCGGCCTCCAGTTTTTCCCTTTCCTCGGCGCTCCAGGCGGCCGCAATACCCTCAAGCCGCTTCGCTTCCGCCGCGCGTCGAAGCTCGCCGGCCGTGTGCGACGGCGCCATAACGACCTCGCAGCTGTGCGGGTTATCCAGCAGCACCTCGCGTATAAGCTGCTCAAACCGGCCCTCCTCCATCCACGCGCGCAGGACGTCGAAAAGCCTGCCGACCTCCAGCTTTGCCTCCGGAGCTCCGCCGCGCATCCAGCTGTCCAGCACATTGAAGCCGAAAATAAGCCCCTGCGGATACATGCCGTAGTCCCGCTCGCGCAGCTGGAACTCAAAATTGGCCATTATGGCCTCCAGCTTATCACGGTTCAGGCCCTCTTCGGCCATGCGCTTGAGCTCGGTACGCAGCAGCTCGCGCACGGCGGGTATGTCGGCCTCTTTCAGATTGCGCACTTCCAGGTTTACATAAGGCTGCGCCACGCCGTCGTTGACTGGCATGGTTACCGCTTCGGCGAGTCCCGCGGCAAGCACCGCGCGCGAGAGCGCCGCCTGATTGTCGCCGCAGAGGTATGCCGAGAGCACCTGCATTGCGGTCAGCTTCTCGCGTTCGCCAATCTCCCCGATGACGCCGGCAAGAGCCAGACGGAAGCGGCTTTCCCCGTCCTCCTCCGCAGGAAGCTCAAACTCCACGCGCTGGGGCGCGGCCTTGACAGGCCTCTGTGCGGCCGGTATTGGCAGGCGCTCGCCGCGCTCAAAGCCGCTCAGATACTCCTCGTCGAGCAGGGCCAGCACCGCGTTTATATCCAGGTCGCCGTCAAGGAACACATAGGCGTTCGATGGCGAATAGCAGCGGCGGTGATTCTCCAGGAACTGCTCATACGTGAGCTCCGGTATGGCCGCGGGGTCTCCTCCCGATTCGAAGCGGTAGGGCGTGTCCGGGAAAAGGGCGCGCTGTACCGCAAGGCTTTCGAGCTCGTCCGCGTCGGCAAAGAGGCCGCGCATTTCGTTGTATACAACGCCCTTTATGCCCGGCGCGCCGTTCTCGTCCAGCTCATAGTGCCAGCCCTCCTGGCGGAAAATCTCCGGCCGCGAGTATATGAGCGGACGGAACACGGCGTCCAGATATACGCGCGTGAGGTTCATGAAGTCCTTGGGATTTCGGCTGGAAATCGGATAAAAAGTCCTGTCCGGGAAGGTCATGGCGTTGAGGAAGGTGTTCATTGAGTTCTTCATCAGCTCCACGAAGGGCTCCTTCACGGGGTAGCGCTCCGAGCCGCAGAGCACGGAGTGCTCAAGGATGTGAAAAACGCCCGTGTCATCTTCCGGCAGCGTCTGGAACGCTATGCCAAAGGTCTTGTTCTCCTCCGTCCTGGAAATCCACACCAGCTCAAGGCCGGTTTTTTCATGCCTAAAATGATACATTACCGCGTCCAGCTCACGCAGCGAGCAGGTTCTGATAACAGTAAAACCGCAAATTGTATTTCCGGTGATCATGCTTATCCTCCTTGGGTTATATTAGCAAAGTAATTATACCCCACACTCCACATTTTTGCCACATAAAAATTCTCCGTTGTACAAAGCTCCCGCGGGAACCGCAGCCCCGCCGCCGGCGCCCCGGCAGCGTTCCCGGACGTTCAAAGTAAAAGAGCAGGAAGGCTGGACGGGCTTTACCCGGCCAGCCTTCCTGCTTTATCTTATTCGTCTATTCCAACCATGACCGAAGTCGCTTTTATTATGGCGTAGGCCTCCTTGCCTACGGCTAGGCCGAGCTCTTTTATGGCGTTCATGCTTATTGTGGAGCTGACCACGTTCCCGCCGCCTATGTCTATCTTGACTATGCCGTTGACGGCGCCCTTCTGTATGTCTATAACCGTTCCCTTGAACTGATTGCGGGCGGAAAGCTTCATTTTTTATACTTCCTTTCTATTTCAGGTCGCGGAGCAAAAGCACGTTCGCCGGGGCGGCGCCGAGGGCGTAGTCCGCGCTGACGCCCTGGGGCCGGAACTGCTTGGGGATGCGCCACCAGAGGTCGGGCGTATCCGGTAGCTGCTTTTCCCAGCGGAAGCGGATGATGTCCTCAAAGGGCTCCTCTATGGAGCCGAGGAGCTTCACGGGGTAGTTGTTCTGCCTGCATGAGGGGCTGAAGTAGTGCGCGCGGATTCCGACGTGCGTGAGATCCTCCGGCACGGGCTTCGCCGTCGTGAGGCGTATGCCCCAGTCGAGGGCCTCGACCTCGTATTCGCCGAGTTTTGTCGCGCGCGAAAAATTCTTGCAGCCCGTCATGGACGCGCCGGCGACGGTGCCGGGGTCTGCAAAGAGC
>CALXGL010000072.1 GCA_944387825.1 uncultured Oscillospiraceae bacterium
AGTTCTGCGTCGACAAGGTCGCTTATATCGACTACAAGGATTCCGCTAAGCTCCGCAAGTTCATGAGCGAGCGCAGCAAGATCCTTCCTCGCCGCACCACCGGCACCTGCGCCATGCATCAGCGCGAACTGACCGAGGCCATCAAGCGCGCCCGTCAGATTGCCCTGCTTCCCTACGTCACCGACTAATCGGGGCACAATAAGCGTAAAAAGGCTCCCTGCCGGGAGCCTTTTTTTGAAGCGCTGCCGTCGAACGAGGACAGGCGGCTGCGCCCGCCGCCGGGCAGGCGTGAGCGATATTTCGACGCTTGGGGACCGCGCGTATAAGCGCGATGACGGCGGCAGGTCATATGGTGGCTTGCCTGACGTCGATTTGTCCGGACCACAGGCAAATGCACCTGCCTTTTCAGGTTGTGATTACGGACGCAGAGTCCTGGGTACGCTTTCGTCGTTATAGACCCAGTCGCGGACGTGTATGACCTCGTACTCTCCGCCGCCGCGGCTCACAACTACCTGAGTTATGCCGGCGTTGATAATAAGCCGCTTGCACATGGAGCAGGGCATGGTATCGTTCAGGAGCTCTCCGGTTTTGGCGTCGCGGCCGACAAGATAAAGCGTTCCGCCGAGCATATCGCGTCTCGCAGCGGAGATTATCGCGTTCGCCTCGGCGTGGACGCTGCGGCAGAGCTCGTAGCGTTCTCCGGAGGGGATGCCGAGATCTTCGCGGGTACAGCAGCCGAGCTCGGAACAGTTGAGCCTGCCTCTCGGGGCGCCGTTGTAGCCGGTGGAGATAATCTCGTCGTTGCGGACGATTATAGCTCCGTATTTGCGGCGCATGCAGGTGGAGCGGCCGAGCACCGCGTCCGCTATGCCGAGGTAGTAGTGCTGTTTGCTGGTGCGGTTATCCATAGTAATCCCTCCGTGCCTTTTGCGTCCATTTTACTTTCACCTTGGGGATAAGTCAAGATGAAGAAGAATTACCAGCTCGAACTGGATAAGCTCCTTTCACACCTGGAGGGGAGGCCCAGGCTGCTGCTGCATTCCTGCTGCGGGCCCTGCTCAAGCTATGTGCTTGAGTACCTTACCCAATACTTCGAGGTGTATCTCAGCTATTATAACCCCAACATACAGCCTGAAGCCGAGTATGAGCTGAGGCTTGCAAATCAGCTCAAGGTGCTCTCTCACATGCCGGGCGTGACGCTCGTACCATGTGAATACGATGGCGAAGCCTATGCCGGTGCGGTTGCCGGGCTGGAGTCCGAGCCGGAGGGCGGCGCAAGATGCACACGCTGCTTCGAGCTCAGACTGGACTTTGCCGCGCGGGAATGCAAACGGCTTGGCTGCGGCTTCTTCAGCACCACTCTGACCGTCTCGCCACACAAGGATGCGCAGAGAATCAACGCCATCGGAGAGGCCCTGGCCGAAAAATACGGCGTCAAATGGCTGCCCGGCGACTTCAAAAAGCGCGACGGCTACAGGCGCAGCATAGAGCTCTCGCATGAGTTCGGGCTGTACAGGCAGAATTACTGCGGCTGCCTCTACTCGAAATCCGGCCGCTGAGCGCCAACTTAATAACCCTGCGGTTTCCAACCCCGCATTGTTATAGGGGATTTCCCCGAAGCTAAATCAAAATGGGAGGTTATTTACCATGAAAATGACTGTGAAAAATCTTGCTTCCGCCGCGGTCGTCGGCGCGGCCTACTACGCGCTGACCATGCTGGTGGCGCCCGTGGCATTCGGCGCCGCTCAGTTCCGCGTGTCGGAAGCTCTCTGCATATTGCCGGCGTTTTTCCCGGCCAGCGCCTGGGGACTGTGGGTTGGCTGCGCGTTCGCCAACTTCTTCGGCGGCTATGGGCTGCCGGACATAGTATTCGGTTCCCTGGCTACCCTGGGCTGCGGGCTCTGCGTCGCCGCCATTGCCGGAAAACGGAGCCACCCGCTGAAGATATGGCGCTGCATAGCCGTCTGCCTGATGCCGGCCGTCTGGAACGCGCCCATAGTAGGCGCGGTAATTGCCTGGAGCACCGGCGCCTTCTGGGCGGCGTTCCCGCTCACGGCGCTGCAGCTGGCGGTGGAGGAGGCCGGCGTGATGTTCATCATCGGCCTGCCGCTTATGAAGCTCCTGCCCCGCAGCCGCGCCTTCATGTCGCTCGCCAGGGCATGAAAAAAGTATCGGCCGCGCCGGAAAGGCGCGGCCGGTATTTTTATATTATTCCCTGCAGGCTCAACGCGAAGAGCACGCAGCTCACGAAGACGAAGAGTATCACAATCGTCATGCCGAGGTGCTTCTTCGCGCCGATGGGCGCGGCGTGGCTCGTGGACTCGGGTATGAGCTTCGCCTTCCTAAGCGCGTCGACGACGGGCTTGTATATAAGCAGCGTCACGGTCATGTTGAGACCGCCCTTGACGGCGTTGAAGGGGAGGAAGATGGGCAGGAGCATAGCGGCGACATCTTCGCGGCTGGTGCCCACCATGTAGAGCGGGGTGAGGAAGTAGTTCCAGGCCAGCATGACAACGACCAGCACGACCACGGCGGTGAGAAGGCCGAGCACCGCGCCTTTCATTGTGTGCTTGCGCTTGTATATCGCGCAGGCGGTGCAGACGAAGCTCGCCGTGGCGACGATGTTCATGACGCAGCCGATTATGTCGGTGTGGCTGACTGTAATCATCTCCAGGAAGCAGACTACGACGGTCATCATCAGTGCCGCGATGGGGCCGTAGATGAAGCCGCCGATGCAGAGCACGACGTCCTTAAAGTCGAAATCGAGGAAGCCGTTCACGCTGGGTATGAACTTGCTCAGGCACATGACCACGAAAGCCAGGGCGGTGAGCATGCCGAGGGTGGCGAGCTTGCGCGTATCCATACGGCTCGTTTTCTTTACTGCATCCATAAAAAATACCTCCGAAAGAGAATTACCCGAAGAAATCTTCCTTCGGGCGCAATCTTTCGCAGGCGCAAAAAAACCACGCGTCTCCTTCCATCCAGACTGTACTGTCGGTATCGGAATCGCACCGATTCGGCCTCGTAACCGAGGTTCGCGGACTGTTACCGCCGGTCGGGAATTTCACCCTGCCCCGAAGACTTCTTATTGGGTTTGACTCATTATAGCACTTTACCGGCGAAATTGCAAGAGCAATTGCGCGCTTCCTCCGGACAAGACCAAACAGCACCTGCGTTTGCAGGTGCTGTTTGGGGAGAGAGAGAAATAAGATCAAAAATGAGAGGAGACAATGGACTGCGCTGTGTTACACATTTCACAATCCATGCGTATAATAGCACATTGCGTTCCATTTGTAAAGGGGCAGAGCGCGAAAAAATTGTGAAAAAATTATTAACAATTTTTTGACACATCAAAATATACCAGAATTCAAGCGCCCCAGAGCAGCCTCACGAAAAGCGCGCTGAGTATGAAGCCCGCGGCGTCGGCGCAGAGCGCGGCGGGGATGGCGTAGCGGGTTTTCTTTATGCCCGCCGCGCCGAAGTAAACGGCGATGACGTAAAAGGTTGTCTCCGTACTGCCGAGCATAACGGCTGCCGTGCGGCCGGGGATTGAGTCCGGACCGTACTGGGCTATTAGCTCTCCGGCCGCGGCCAGGGCGCCGGAGCCGCTTATCGGGCGCAGGAGCATGAGCGGCGCAGTCTCGGCCGGTATGCCGAGCCACTTGAGCGCTGGCGCCAGCAGGGAGGTGAGGGCGTCCAGGAAGCCGCTGGCCCTGAGCATATATACGGCGGTCAGCAGCGCGACCAGGGAGGGGAAGATTTTCAGGGCCACTTTGAGGCCGTCCGTTATTCCGTCAGCCATGGCCCCGAACACATCGACGCCGCGCGCAAGCCCGTATGCGGCTGTCAGGGCCATAATTATTGCCGGTATGAGACTGGCCGCGGCGCTCATTTGCAGATGCGTCCGAGCAGCTTCGCTGCAATTATTCCGGCGGCGACGGAGCCGGCGCTGCTTAACCAGACCGCGGGCAATATGTCAAAGGGCGCCGCGGCGCCGTTTGCGGCCCGGACTGCGGCAACCGTAGTGGGCAGCAGCTGTATGGACGCGGTGTTGATAACCACCAGCAGGCACAGCTCCGCGCCGGCTGTGCCGGGCCGACTCTGCCCGGCCATGCCCTTCGCGGCCTTTATGCCCATGGGCGTGGCCGCGTTGCCAAGGCCCAGAAGATTGGCCGATACGTTGGCCGAAAGGGCGCGAAGTGTCTCGCCGTCCCTCGACGCCCTGGGAAACAGCCGGCGCAGTACGGGCCTAAGCACCGCGGCCAGGGCGTCGGTAATTCCGGAGCGGCGCATTATTTCCAGTACCCCGCTCCAGAGGCAGAGCAGGCCGCCCGTGGATAAAATAAAATCAACAGCGGCTTTAGAACCCGACAAAGACGCCGTACCTGTTGACTCAATCTCGCCGGTCAGCAGAGAGAATATCACGGATATAACAAGCGCTGAGGCCCAAATTCTCGACATAGTTGTGCAATCCCTCCAATATAGCGCGAATATTATTGGCACATTTCCCCTGTGGATAAGTATTCCGTATCTGTTGACTTTATGACAAAAATCGTATATAATTCTATAGTGCTGTGCTTGAGCATGGCAGATTTGGAGGGAAATTTTATGAAATCAACAGGGATTGTAAGGAAAGTCGATGAGCTGGGCCGCATAGTTCTGCCTATTGAGCTGAGAAGAACCTTAGACATCGCCGAAAAGGATTCTATGGAAATCTACATAGAAGGCGACAGCATCATTCTCAAGAAGTATCAGCCTGCGTGCATTTTCTGCGACAACGCCAGGGACATTGTTACCTACCGAGGCAAGAACGTCTGCTCCGACTGCATCCGCATGCTTGAGGAGAAAATCTGACCTGCGGACAAAAAAGAAAAAAGGCAGGACGCCGCGAACCGGGCGCCCTGCTTTTTCATATCCAGCCGGCCGAAACGGCCGGCTGTGCTTTTACATATGTTCCGGAGCCGAAACGCCGAGTATACCCAGGCAGACGGCCAGGGTCCGGCGCGTGGCGTCGGCAAGGAGAAGCCGGGCGTTGAGGACGCCTTCGGCCTCGCCCTTTATCCGGCAGGCGTTGTAGAAGCGGTGGAAGCGCGCGGCCAGCTCCATGGCGTAGCGGTTGATGCGGCTGGGGTCGAGCGCCTCGGCGCTGTGCAGCAGCTCGTCGGGCAGTCCGGCCAGCTGCTTGATTAGCTCGCGCTCCTGCGCGGTCTCCAGCACTGCGGGGTCTATGCTCTCCGGCGCGGGCACGCTGTGGCCGTCCTCGGCCAGGTTGCGTATGACCGAGCAGATGCGCGCGTGGGCATACTGCACGTAGTAGACGGGGTTTTCGCTGTCCTCGCGCACGGCGAGGCCGAGGTCGAAGTCCATCTGCGTGTCGGGGCGGTAGTTGAAGAACCAGCGCGCGGCGTCGCGCGGGACCTCGTCGAGGAGGTCGGTGAGGCTTATCGCCTTGCCCGTGCGCTTGCTCATGCGCACCACCTCGCCGTCGCGCAGGAGCTTTACAAGCTGCATGAGGACAATAACGAGCCTGTGCTCGCCGTCGAGGCCCAGCGCGTCAAGCGCGGCGGTGAGCCTCGCCACGTGGCCGTGGTGATCGGCGCCCCAGATGTTGATGGCCCTGTCAAAATTGCGCACGCCCAGCTTGTTGCGGTGGTAGGCAATGTCGGCGGCGAAATAGGTATATATCCCGTTGGCGCGGCGCAGGACGTCGTCCTTGAGGTCGAGCTTTTCTATGTCCTTCTCGCTCTTTCCGGCGGCGCGGAGCTTGTCCGCGATGATTTTTGAGGTGTGCAGCCAGAGCGCGCCGTCCTTCTCGTATGTGTGGCCCAGGCGCGTGAGCTCGGCGACCGTGTCGGCAACGTAGCCGCTCTCGTGCAGGCTGCTCTCGCGGAACCACTCGTCGTACTTTATGCCGTAGCGCTCGAGGTCGGACTCCATCCTGGGCAGGTTGCGCTCCAGGCCGAAGCGCGCCATGGCTTCGTGGCGCTCGGCGACAGGCTTTTCGAGGTATCCGTCGCCGAATTCCTCGCGGAAGGCGGCGGCGAGGTCCTTTATGTCGTCGCCGTGATAGCCGTCCTCGGGGAACTCAACGGCCTCCTCGCCCAGTATAAGCTGCCTGTAGCGCGCGTCTATGCTGGTGGCGAACTTCTCTATCTGGTTGCCGGCGTCGTTGACATAGAACTCGCGCCAGACCTCCGCGCCGACGCGCGAGAGCACCTCGGCGAGGGTGTCGCCCAGGACGCCGCCGCGGGCGTTGCCCATGTGCATGGGGCCGGTGGGGTTGGCGGAGACAAATTCCACCATGATGCGCTGGCCGCTGTAGGCGTCGCTGTGGCCATAGCCGTCCCCCTCGCGCTCCACGGCGGAGAGTACGCCGCCGTACCAGGCCGGGCCGAGGCGGAAGTTGATGAAGCCGGGACCGGCGGCCTCGGCGCTCACGAACCAGCTGCCCTCGAGGGATAGGTTGGCGACCAGGGCGTCGGCAATCTTCCGGGGCGCCATGCGCAGCGCGCGGGCGCCGGTCATGGCGTGGTTGGCGGCAAAGTCGCCGTTGGCGGCGTCCTTCGGTATCTCCACTATGCCCGCGAGCGGCTCCGCTTCGGGCAGCAGGCCCTGCTCCTGGGCGCGCTTCTGCGCCTCCGCCAAAAGTATATTTACCTGTCTCTTAGCGTCCTCAACTGGATTTGCCATGATATCAACTCCCCGCGCGTTCTCTTACGTTAATTTTAAATCTGTTTCGGCCCACGACGGCGTGGTCGAAGTCAACCACGTAGTCTATTTCCAGGTCGCCGCCCTTTTCGCTCAGGCTGGAGCTTATCTTGTGCGTGTCAAGGCCCATGGTCGTGGAGCCGTACGGCGTGTCATAAAGGAAGGTGTTCTTCAATCCCTCGCGGAAAACCATGCGGCTTGTGAGGGTGCCCTCGCGGGCAAGCACAACTTCGCCGGGGGAGATGAGGAAACTTGTGACCGTGCCCTCCATCCCCGTCAGCGCGCTCTCGGTATAGGTCAGCTTCCCGTGACCGTCCTTGAAGCAGTATTGACCGTCCGTTACCAGCTCGACGGCGTCGTCTTCGCTCTGGTCGGAGTACTGGCTGCCGGTTATGGAAATGATAACGTCTTTCATAGCACACTCCGTTTAATATTAGTAGGCGAAGTATTATACACCAAACCTGACCTCCTGTAAAGAGCGCAGTCAGACATCCAGCTCCAAAACATTCAGCCCGGCCTTCAGAGCGTATCGTATGGTGTTGAAGGTCCCGCCCCGGCCGCCGCCGTACACGGCCAGCAGTACGCTGGACTGTTCTACCATGTACCGGTTGCGCTTCTCCATGCAGTCCGGGGTGTAGCTGTGGCTTACAACCGTGCGCATGCCGCAGCGCCCGAGCAGCGCTTCATAGCGGCGGCGGTGCTCCCCGCTCCAGTGTTCGGCCTGTTCGGGGCAGGGAATGGCGGCTTCGAGAACCGCGTCCTCATGCCGTTCGCCCAGCGAGAGCACGGCCTCGGCAAAATACATGTCGCTGCCCAGAGCCATGCCGCATATGAAGCGGCGTATGCCGGAATCGTACAGGGAAGCGACCGCGCGGTCAAGCTCCTGCTTGAGTTTTATGCAGCGCGGGTCTTCCTCGTCGTCCCGCCAGGGCAGCTTGGAAAGCCGGTGGCCGCTGAAGCAGCAGGTGCTGTCTCTGCATATGCCGTCCATGGGCGTCCCCCTTTCAAAAAAATTTTTTTAATGCCCGGGAACTTTTTTTCTCCGGCGCAGTCTAATGCCTCGCGGCCGCTGTTCCGGAGCTGCGCCGTATCCATTATAATATACACTGGAACAAGGAGAATGTAAAATGAAAAAGACTCTGGCACTCATTCTGAGCGCGATTCTGTGCGTCGGCCTGCTGGCCGCCTGCGGCACCCCCGCCGCCGATCCGACCCCGACCCCGCTGACCGGCGCCGAGCTCGCCGAGCACTACAAGACCGCCATTGAGGCCGGCCGCACCGAGTCCGACAACACCGACCGCCCGATAAACATCACCGGCGAGGAAGAGGAGATGGGTTCTCTCTTCTGGGAAATGCTCGGCTTCGCCTCCACCGACCTCGACGCCTTTGCCGTCAGCCTTTCCCTTTTTAACACCCAGGCCTACTGCGTCGGCCTCTTCAAGCCCCTCGAAGGCAAGACCGAGACCGTCACCGCCGGCCTGCAGAAGTACATCGAGAGCATGCAGAGCAGCTTCGAGTTCTACCTGCCCGACCAGGGCGAGATAGCCAACAACGCCATCCTCAAGACCCTCGACGACGGCACCGTCATCATCGTCATGAGCGACGGCTGGCAGGAGGTCTACGACGGCATCGTCGCCGCGCTGTAAGCTGGATAAGTATAAGAAAAAGCGCCCTGAGGGGCGCTTTTTCTTATACTGGGCTGTCATCTGTTGTTGTATGCCTCGATGCCTTCGGCGAGGACTCGCATGGCGCGGACAAGCTCGTCGTGCTGGATTACATAGGCCAGACGGGCCTCGTTTACGCCCTTGCCGGGCGTGGTGTAGAAGCCCTCGCCCGGGGTTATCATGACGGTGTCCCCGCTGGCGGAGAAGTGTTCGAGCATCCACACCTGGAACTTGTCGGTGGAATCGACGGGCAGCTTGGCCATCAGATAGAACGCGCCCTCGGGCTTGCGGCAGACGACGCCGGGAATCTGCACGAGCATCTCATAGGCCGTATCGCGGCGGCGGCGGTACTCCTCCTTGACGGCGGCGAAGTACTCGGGGCCCTCGTTGTAGAGCGCGGCGGCGCCAACCTGGTCGAGCGTGGCGGTGCAGAGACGGCCCTGGCAGCACTTCATGGCCTCGCTCAGGAACTCGGTGTTGCGGGAGATAATGGCGCCCACGCGCGCGCCGCAGGCGGAGAAGCGCTTGGACACGGAGTCGATTACTATGACATTTTCCGCGGCCTCGGGGAACTCGAGCATGCTGGCCAGTTGTTCGCCGTCGTAGCTGAACTCGCGGTAGACCTCGTCTGCTACGAGGAAGAGGCCGCGCTCATGCGCGAGCCCGGCGAGCATCTTCATCTCTGCGCGGGTGAGGACGGCGCCGGTGGGATTGCCGGGGTTGGTAATCATGATTGCGCGGGTGCGCTCGTTTATGAGCGACTCTATTTTCTTGCGGTCGGCGTAGTGGTATCCCTCCTCGGGCGTGGTGGGAATGGGACGCACGACGCCGCCGGAGAGGGTGATGAAGGTGGAGTAGTTGGGGTAATAGGGCTCGGGCACAATTATCTCGTCGCCGTCAGAAAGCAGGCAGCTCATGGTTATCCAAAGGGCCTCGCTGCCGCCGTTGGTGGCGAGAATATTGCCGGTCCCGAGGTCGGTGTGGCCAAGGCGGTGGTAATAGCCGCACACAGCCTGAAGGTAGGCCGGTACGCCGTCGCTGGGCGCGTACTCGAGTACGGGGGCGTCAAAGCCCTTCACGGCGTCGAAGAAGGCTTTGGGGGTGGCGATATCGGGCTGGCCGAGATTGAGCGGGAAAATCCTCAGGCCGCGCGCTCTGGCGGCATCAGCGTACGGAGCATATTTGCGCATGGGAGAGAGCTCGCAGCGCTGTATCTTGGGCGAAAACTTCATATCCTCAACTCCTTTGAATGCCAGTTTATTATATTATACATCCCGCCGGGGTTTCTGCGCAAGTTTTAATATGGCCGGCGTCCGTAAGAATAACATATTTATCATAGCACAGCGCGGCGCGGCGTTAAAGGAAAGTTTATTCTTTCACTTTTTTCATACCGTGCGAATGCGCGGCATAGTATCTGGCGAGGGGGTGCAGCCATGCAGATAAATCTCAGGCCCGTAACGGATTTCGTGCGCAGAAGGAAGGCGCCGCTCGGCACAGCGGCCTTCATACTGGCCGTTGTCCTCATATTGACGCTTGTCAATGCTCCGGCCGTTGTCGGCGCCTCGGCGACGGAACGCAGCCTGCCGATATACAGCGTGGAGCGGGACGGGAAATATGTTGCGCTCAGCTTTGACGCCGCCTGGGGCAATGAGGACACGGGCGAGCTCATAGATATCCTGGGCGGCTACGGACTCAGGGCCACCTTCTTCATCGTCGGCGAGTGGGTGGATAAGTACCCTGAGAGCGTCGTACAGCTCTCGGATGCCGGCATGGAGGTCATGAACCACTCGGACACCCACGCGCATTTCACGAAGCTCTCACGCGACGAGATAGCCGCCGAAGTCAACGCCTGCTCGGATAAGATAGAGGCGCTTACCGGAAAGCGGCCGACGCTCTTCCGCTGCCCCTACGGCGAGTACGACGACCGCGTAATAGACACGGTAAACGCCCTCGGCGTGACGGCGGTGCAGTGGGACGTAGACAGCCTGGACTGGAAAGGCCTCTCGGCGTCGGAGATAACGCGCCGCGTCACCGAGGGCGTGCAGCCGGGCAGCATAGTGCTCTTCCACAACGCCGCGGAGCACACGCCCGAGGCCCTGCCGGGCATAATCGAGGCGCTGCTGGCAGACGGCTATACAATAGTCCCCATAGGCGAGCTGCTGCTCAGAGGGGAGTACAGCATAGACCACACGGGCCGGCAGCTGCCGGCATGACGTACAAAAGCGCGGACCGGATATAAACGGTCCGCGCTTTCCGCTCTGCGGCCAGAAAAATTTTACACCGGCATGTTTTTATGTTTACTTGCAGAAAAATATGTGCTATCATGTTGAAACATGCGGAACAAACCGCTTGCAGCAACAGTCTAATGCGCATCAAGCTTTCAGAAAGGTAGACGCTCAGTGAAACTTAACGGTAACAGCCGCGGCGGACATACTGCGCCGAAAAACGGAGGAAGCCATGCCGAGCCCAGGCAGCGCCGGGATGAGCCGGCAGATGAACTCAAAAACAAAGCCGGACGCGGAGGGGCATCGGCCCCGCCCCCGCGCAGGCCTTCGGGCGGCCAAAATGCAGCCGGAAAGAAAAAAGGCCGCGCCGGAAAGCGCGCGGCGGCCATAGTAGGCTCCATAGTCGCCGTGCTGGCGCTGTGCGTCATAGTATACGCCCTCTGGGAGAAGCCCGCGGAGCATAACCGCCCCGGCCTCGTCCGCCCGGGCGCGGAGAGCACGGCGCCGGAGAGCGCCGCGCCCGGAGCCTCGGCCACGCCGGAGCCGACGGAGGACCCCAACGCGGGAGCCCCCGTCAGCGACAATGAGAACATGTACACCTTCCTCGTCGTCGGCTTCGACCAGGTGGCCTATCACACGGACACTATCATGGTCGGCGCGCTGGACACGGAGGAGCACACGATAGACGTCGTCAGCATCCCGCGCGACACGCTGATGAATATCTCCGGCGGCACAAAGAAGATTAACGAGCTCGTCCTGCGCGGCCGCAACAACTGCGACAGCTCCGCGACAGAGGAGGAGAAGATGCAGGCCGGCATGGACCGCATGCTCGAGGGCATACGCGACCTGCTGGGCTTCGACGTGGACGTCTACGCGGCGGTTGACCTCGAGGCCTTCGTCGAGCTCATCAACGCCATAGGCGGCGTGGACTACGACGTGCCGGTGGACATGCACTACATCGACCCCGCGCAGGGCCTGGTCATAGACCTCGACGCGGGCCCGCAGCACCTGACCGGCGAGCAGGCCGTCGGCGTAATGCGCTTCCGCTCCGGCTACGTCACCGCGGACATAGGCCGCATAGACACTCAGCAGGACTTCCTCATGAGCATAGCCAGCCAGTTCCTCAGCCTGGGCAGCATCCCGCACCTGGGCGAGTTCATAAACATCTTCCAGGAGTATGTGTTCACCAATATGGATACGGCCAACCTGGCATTCTTCGCGCGGCAGTTCCTGATGTGCAAGAGCGAGAACATCAGCTTCCACACCATCCCCGCCGAGACCAACGACGCGATAAAGGGCCTGAGTTATGTCTCCATACACATCAGCGAGTGGCTGGACATGGTAAACGAGTACCTGAACCCCTACTCCGAGCCGGTCACGGAGGCCAACGTGAATATCCTGACCCACTCCTTCACCAGCGGCTTTTATTCGACCACGGGTACGATAGCGGGCGGCGTGGATTCCTTTACCGACTATACCTACCTGCGCGGCTGACGCAGGCGCCAAAAGGCGCCGGAATGCCCTGAAAACACAATATATACGTCAAATTCCGGCCTGCTGGCACAAAATGTGCCGGCAGGCCGCTTTTCTCGCCGTTTTGTAACTTTTATGTCTAGTTTGTAACCTTATGTCTCCGAATTTTTGCTTGAATATTACCGAAATTATAAGTATGATTAAATTACGAAAAAGTTTTATGTAACCCAGGAGATGAAAGCGATGTACAAAGCCAGACACGCCAGGCCTGCAAAGCACAGGATTACGCTTCCTATGCTTGTGCTGGTGGCTGCGATGATTGTCGGCATACTCGTTTTCCCGACGCCTGCCTCCGGCGCGGACACGAATCTCGATGCCGTTTCCGGCGAACGCGGCGTGATGGCTGCCACGGGCAGCGACACATACAGCGTCGTGCCTTCGGCGCAGCACGGCGGGGCGGTAAAGCCCTCCGTGTCGGACAGCGCGGCGGGCGAGACGGTGACGTTTGAAGTCGCCCCCGAAAACGGGTTTGAGACCGCTTCCGTATCGGCCATCACTTCGAGCGGCAGCGTGATTGAAGTCCTGAGGGTAAAAGGCGAGACCTACAAATTCGTGATGCCCACCGAAGGCGTGGTCATCGACGTGGCCTTCCAGTATAAGCGCGCGTAAATAAAAAGAAGAAGCACCCCGATTCCCTGAATCGGGGTGCTTTTGCGTGTGCGCATTCAGTTCAGAGTGAGGTCGCCGTCCTTGATCCAGCCCAGCTTGCGGCACAATGCGCTGATAAGCGGGCATATGACAGCCGGCAGGACGAAGCAGACGAGAATCAGGCCGGCCCAGTCCATGGCTGTGGGCGTGATGGCTACGGCTCCGTCGGCGAGCGCCACCTCGCTCGGGTTGAGCCAGCCGGTCCAGATGCCCAGCGGCCCGCAGAGACCGCAGGTGCCCATGCCGGAGTTAATGGCGTCGCCGTTCATCTCCAGCTTGAATACGCAGGTGGCTATGGGGCCGGTTATCATGCTCGTGACGATGGCGGGTATCCATATCTTCGGGTTGCGGACTATGTTGCCCATCTGCAGCATGCTGGTGCCGAGGCCCTGGCTTACAAGGCCGCCCCAGCGGTTTTCGCGGAAGCTCATGACCGCGAAGCCGACCATATTCGCGCAGCAGCCGGCCACCGCCGCGCCGCCTGCGAGGCCGACGAGGTTGAAGCTGTGGCATATTGCCGCCGAGGATATCGGCAGCGTCAGCGCTATGCCGACCGCGGCGGAGACAATGATACCCATCCAGAAGGGCTGCAGCACCGTCGCCTGCTTTATAAGCCAGCCTATGTAATCGGCCGCCGCCCCTATCGGCGGGGCGATAAGCGCGGCGAGGGCCACGCCGACAAAGATAGTGACGAGCGGCGTCACGAGGACGTCTATCGGCGTCTCCTTGCTGACGACCTTGCCTATCTCCGCAGCGATTATCGCGACGAAGAGCACGGCCAGAGGGCCGCCCGCGCCGCCCAGCTCGTTCGAGGCCCAGCCGACGGCGGTCAGCGAGAAGAGCACCAGCGGCGGGCACTTGAGCGCCCAGCCAATCGCGATAGCCATCGCAGGCCCGCTCATCGCGCTCGCGTAGCTGCCGACCGTCGAGAATATCTCCACGCCGGTCTGCGAACCGAGAGTCTTGAGAATGGTGCCGATAAGCAGAGAGCAGAAGAGGCCCTGCGCCATCGCGCCCAGCGCGTCTATGCCGTAGCGCTTGAGCGAAACCTCAATGTCCTTGCGCTTCATGAACTCTTTTGCCTTGGACATAAAAACCACCGTCCCGTCATTGACTATACAGGTGTCAAGACACTTGCGAAGTACAGTCTACAACCGAAACGGCGGATTGTCAAGAAGGGATATTGATTTAACGATTGAGAAGCGCGGGACGGCGGAAATGCCGGACGCGCCGAACCCGAAGCGCTGAGCGACTGCCGGAGCGTCACTCAAGCAGGATTCCCGCCTCGCGCAGCTCCTGCGTGCAGCGCGCATAGCTATCTGCGTCGGGGCAGAGCAGGGTGTGAGTGTGGATGCCGCCGGTGAGGGTGGAGAGAGGGGAACCGCCGGCAGCGCGCGAGCGGCGCATGAACTCCTGCACGTCGCGGCGGCTTCTGAGATGGAGCGAGCCGGTGAGCTGGCCGTAGACGGCGTGCTCTATGACGACGTCGAGCACGGTGCAGCCGTTGTCAACCATGATGTTCAGCTCGCGCTCCATGCCGTCGAAGCCGTGGATTACGGCGACGGTGTGCCGTTCCCCGACTTCGGCGCCGCCGCCCAGGAGGTATCCCCTGGGCGTGGCGGTAATATCCAGACCGCCAGCCCGCAGCAGGGCGACATCGCCCACGACTATCTGGCGGCTGACGCCGAAGCGTTCGCCCAGCGCGGCGGCCGGAACGGGACAGGCGGCGTCCTGAAGTGTGCGCGCTATCGCGCGCCTGCGGCCGGCGGCGTCCATCAGGCCTGGTGAGCTCTGTTGAGCATCTCGTGCTTGATGCCCAGCAGGCGGTCGGACAGGTCGACGTAGTAGTTGTGCGGATAGTCGAAGCGCAGGACCTCGGGCCAGAGCGTGGCCACCTCGCTCCTGCAGTAGGCCTGTATCTCCGGCAGGCTGGGCAGCTCATAGACCAGCTCGCCGTTTTTGAATATCGGCACCTGCAGCTCGCGGGCGACGAAATTATGCATGGTTTTCTGCTTCCAGGTGGCGTCCGGGTCACGTATGACGAGGTCCTTCGTGTCGTCAACGACCTCGTCGTAGACGGTGATGTAATCAGCCTCGGCCATGCCGGTCTCTCGGCCGTAGAAGCGGTACATGCGCTTGTAATGCGGGTTCGTTATCTTGCCGACGTTCTCGCTTATCTTTATGCGGGGAACTATCTCGCCGTTCTCCTCCACAGCGACAAGCTTGTACACGCCGTCGAAAACGGGGCTGGTGCGGCTTGTTATAAGCCTCTCGCCCACGCCGAAGGAGTCTATGCACGCGCCCTGGCGCAGCAGCTCGCGAATGAGGTGCTCGTCCAGGGAATTGGAGCAGGTTATGGTGCAGCCCGTCCAGCCGGCCTCGTCGAGCATTTTGCGCGCCTGCTGTGTGAGGTAGGCGAGGTCGCCGGAGTCGAGGCGGATGCCGCACTTGGTGATGCCGAGGGGCTTGAGCACCTCGTTGAAGGCCATGATGGCGTCGGGCACGCCCTGGCGCAGCGTGTCATAGGTGTCCACCAGCAGCACGGCGTTGGTGGGGTATATCTCGCAGTAGGCCTTGAAGGCCTCGTACTGGCTGGGGAACATCTGAACCCAGGCGTGGGCCATGGTGCCCGCCGCGGGGACGCCGTATAGCTGATCGGTGAGCACGCAGGCCGTACCGCCGCAGCCGCCTATATACGCGGCCCTTGCGCCGAGGACGGCGGCGTCGGGCCCCTGGGCGCGTCTGGAGCCGAACTCGAGCACGACCCTGCCGTCTGCGGCGCGCACCACGCGGTTGGCCTTGGTGGCGATGAGGCTCTGGTGGTTGATGGTCAGCAGCAGGAAGGTCTCCAGAAGCTGGGCCTGTATCGCCGGCGCGCGCACGGTCATGATGGGCTCGCGCGGGAAGACGGGCGTGCCCTCCGGCACGGCCCAAACGTCGCCGGTGAACTTGAACTCACGCAGATAGTCGAGAAAGCCTTCGTCAAAGATGCCCCTGCCGCGCAGATATGCTATGTCCTCGTCAGAGAAATGCAGATTCCGAATATAGTCCACAGCCTGCTCGAGTCCGGCGGCAATGGCAAAGCCGCCCTGGTCGGGCACGGTGCGGTAGAAGAGGTCGAAGTAGGTGACCGTGTCCTTCATGCCGCTTTTGAAGTAGCCGTTGCCCATGGAGAGCTCGTAGAAGTCGCAGAGCATGGTGTAATTGAGTCCGTTGTACTTTTGCATGTCTTGTCCCCTCTTACAGGTATTGCACTTGATTATATGCCCTTTACCCGGATTTTGCAATGCATTGCGGCTGTTATTAAATAAACTATCTTGACACCTGTCAACATATGAAAACGGACGCGCCTGCGTGCGCGTCCGTTAGGAATTATGTCAACCTAATGCCGCTTTGAACTCGCGCTCAAGCTCTCCGGCGTTTTTGCATATGAATAGCGCGGCGGTATCGCCGGAGACGGCAATATGCGCCGCCTCTACCATTGCGTTCTGCACCGGATCGTAGGTGCGGAAGAGATTGGAGCGGCTGTTCAGGTGACGCTCGAGCGAAGCGCGGGCTTCTGCGAGATCCCTGGGGTCTTTTACGCGGATAAGCGCTATCTCTTCGGCGCTGCCGGAGGTTGAATAGCTGAGGTAGAATCCGGCGACAAGGCTGTAATCCATATCCGAAAGGTAGGGAAAGAGCTCCGCGCCCGCGGCGTCCCTGCTTTCGCTTGAGACGGTTGTCATATCCGGAAGGGCCTCCGCCTTTTCCACAAGTACGGCGCCAAGGGTGACGGGGTCCGTTCCATGGCCGCCGCCGCAGGCGGCAAGCGACAGTGCCAGAGTCAGGAGCAGCGCCGCTGCGAGGAGCCGCTTCATACCGCCACCTCCGCTTCGGCCGGGCTTTCGAGCCAGCCCTCCGCTTCAATATCGCCTGGCGTATCGCCGAAGGCGCCGTTTATTGCCTCGTCTATAAGCCGGTACTCCTCCTCGCCGAGCCCGGGCTCCGGTTCGACGTCCTCCGTGTCGTACTCCACGATATTCAGCGCGACCAGCAGCCGGCCTTCCAGCAGGCTGATGCTGTGGTCCATCCACATGTCGCGTCCGTTTGCGGCGGCATAATCCGCGACGGCGTCCGCCGTGCGGGAGATGAGCTCGCCCAGAACCTGCTGCCCCTGCTTATTCAGGCCTTCAATGAGGAAGTAGAGATTCGGCGCGGGCTTTTGCTCCACGGTCTTGCGCACGAGGGCGGGTAGAGAATAGATGTCATCGAGCGCCACGGCGTTCGTGTAGGCATAGCAGTACTCGAGCCCATTGGCGGCGGGGAAGAAATCGCGGTCCCATTCATGGCCGGTGGAGGCCATTTCGTCGGTCATGTTGAAGTTGGCGCATCGGCCGCTGCCGACGTCGGAGTAGATGTCAACGTGATACCACTCGCCGTCGTCGAGCCGGACAAGGTTCCAGCTGTGGTAGGAGTTGTGCACTACCATGCAGTCTATGTCCAGCATCTGCATGAACATCCTGAAGGTGGTGGCGAAACCCACGCAGACGGCCTGCCCGTATTTCAGCACGCCGTAGGGCTCGGCGCTGTACTCGCTCGCGGTCGGCACGACGACGGTTATGCCGCCCTCGTGGCTGAGGTTCGCGCACATCCAGTCATAGACGGCCTTCTCCTTCTCATAGGCCGTCATGCCGTCTTTTATAATCTCTCCGAGCACATCGGAGGCCATGGAGAGGGTTTCGGCCTGCTTTTCACTGAGCGCGGCGGCGCTGCCGCTCTTGTAGGCGTCGGATATGGGCAGCGTTGAGCGTATGTAGTATTCCCCGCCGACGGCGACGTCGTCCTCCTGCGTGACGGCTTCCTCTTCGCCGCCGTTTATTGCGTTCAGGGTGTTGCTCAGTTCGGCTATGCGCGCCTCCTGCCCGGAGATGCGCTGTACGGCCAGAGCGCCCAGCGTGCAGCTGGCGGCTATGCCCGCAATCAGCACGGTTGTTACAAGAATGAGCAGAGCTTTCTGCGTTTTACTGCCGGTTTTTGTATCCATTGGGGTTATTCCTTTCTGTGGTCTCGCAGCCGGGTAACCCCTTAGACGCTTAACACATGAGATTGTTCCGGACGTTAAGCAATTTCATCTTCCAGCACTCTGCCCAGCAGGGAAACCGCCTCCTTCAGACGCTCACTGTCAAGCCCCGCACAGTTGATTACCAGCGTGTGCTGTTCAACGCGCCGGGCGTCAAAGGCGTAATCTGAGAGGAAGCCCAGCCTCAATCCGAGCTCCGCCGCGCGGGAACGCAGGGCATCGTCGCTCTGATTCGTACGCACGCGCATGAGGAAATGCAGGCCTGCGCCCGGCTCCGCAATTTCAATCCTGCCTGCAAACGGGCTGGCGGCGAAGGCTGCGAGCACGCTGTCCCGCCGCTCGCGGGAGATTTTGCGCAGCCGCGCGAGGTGGCGCTCATAGCCGCCGCCGGATATGAAGCGGGCGAGCACATGCTGCTCCAGCGAGGGCACGGCGCAGGAGTAAAAGCCCAGCCGGCGTTCCCATTCATCCAGCAGCCGCTCCGGCAGCACGAGATAGCCTATGCGTATGGCGGGGGAAATGGTCTGCGAAAAGGTGTTTACGTATATGACGCGGCCCGCGCCGTCTATGCTCGAGAGCGTGGGCAGCGGACGCGGGGCGTAGCTCAGCTCGCTGTCGTAGTCGTCCTCGACGATATAGCCGCCCGTACTCTCCGCCCAGCGAAGCAGCTCCTGACGGCGCGGCAGGGGGGTGACAAGCCCGGTGGGGTACTGGTGCGCGGGAGAGATGTGCAGAACGCCCGCTCCGCTGCGGCGCAGAGAGCCGGGATTTACGCCCTGGGCGTCAAGCTCTACGGGCAGGCAGAGCGCGCCGGAGGCGGAATAGGCCAGGCGGATTTTGGGATAGCCGGGATTTTCAAGCGCGAAGGCGGCGCCGGAGAAGAGCTGCGCAAGCATTAGATACAGAAACTCCGCGCCCGCGCCTACGACAATCTGCCTCGCGGAGACGGCCATGCCCTTGTATCCGCGCAGATATGCGGCTATGGCCTCGCGCAGCTCCGGCAGGCCCTCGTGCGGCGCGCCTTCCAGAAGGGCGTCAGGATTCTCGGCCAGGACGCGGCGCGTCAGCTTTGCCCATACCCCGCTGGGAAAGAGGGCGGCGTCAACACGGTTGGAGCGCAGGTCCAGCCTCCATACCGGCTGCGGCCTGCTGGCGGCGGGCTCCGGCTCAAAGCCGCCGGGCATGGCGCGGGCCAGGACGAAATAGCCCCTGCGCGGCCTGGATTCAACGCAGCCCTCGGCCACGAGCTGGCTGTACGCCGCTTCGACCGTAATGACGGACACGCCCAGATGCTCAGCCAGCGCCCGCTTGCTGGGAAGACGCGCTCCTGACGCGAGAGCGCCGGACAATATGTCGCGGCGCAGGCAGCGGTAAAGGTATTCGTAGCGCGGCGTTGAGCCGCGCGCGGAGAGATCATAGGTCAGCATATACAGCCCTCTGGTATTATTAAAAAAGTCAAAAGTGAGTATTTTAATAATATCACATCTGCCGTAGAATTCAAGCACCGAAAGTGAGGTGCTTGATTGTGAGCGAAAAAAACCTGCTCTATCGTACGCGCGCGCTGGTGATGACGGCGCTTCTGGCCGCACTGGCCTGTGTGGCGACACTGGTCATACGGATTCCCTCGCCGACCGGAGGGTATATGAATCTTGGCGATACTATAGTACTCCTGGGCGCATATCTGCTGGGCGGCGCGTACGGTGCGGCCGCCGGAGCCGTGGGACCGGCGCTTGCAGACCTCATAAGCGGATACATGGTATATGTCCCGGCGACTCTCGTTATAAAAGCCGTAATGGCCCTCGTCGCGGCGGGAATATATGCCCTCTGCCGGAAAAAGCCCTGGGCGCTGATTGCCTCGGGCGCCGCGGCGGAGCTCTGGATGGTGCTTGGCTACTGGCTGTATGACGGCCTGCTGGTTCGCTCGCTGGCGGGTTCGCTGGCCGGCATTCCGTCGAATCTGGTGCAGGGAGCGCTCGGCGTGACGGCCAGCACGCTGCTTGCGCTGGCGCTGAGAGGCGTAAGACCGGTGCGCGAGAGGTTCCCCAAATTGTAAAAGCCGCTTGCGCCGGACGGCCTGCTCGGGTATAATCTATTCGGATTATATAGGGGGTGGCACTATGCCTGAGACTGTATACAGCGAAATTATGGCCGGGTACCCGGAACCGGACGCGGCCGGAGCCGCGGCGCTGCTGGCGGCGGAACTGGAGAAAAGCGCAGTGAAGCTCGTCGTCCTGGACGACGACCCCACCGGGGTGCAGACGGTCCATGACGTTTCTGTCTATACGGACTGGAGCTATGAGAGCGTGCTCTCCGGCTTCCGCGAGGAGAACCGGATGTTCTTCATACTCACGAATTCCCGCGGCTTTACCGCGGAGCAGACCACCAGAGCCCACCTGGAGATAGCCGCGGCGGCGGCAAGAGCCTCGCGCGAGACGGGGGTGGACTATATGCTCGTCAGCAGGGGAGACTCGACGCTGCGCGGGCACTATCCCCTGGAGACGCAGCTGCTGCGCGAGGAGACGGAGCGCGAGATGGGAGTCCGGATAGACGGCGAGATACTCTGCCCGTTCTTCAAGGAGGGAGGGCGCTTTACGCTTGGCGACGTGCACTATGTGCGATACGGCGACAGGCTCGTCCCGGCGGCGGAGACGGAATTCGCGTGCGACGCGACTTTCGGCTATGAGCACTCCAACCTCTGCGAATACATAGAGGAGAAGACCGGCGGCGCTTATAAAGCCGGAGATGTGACATGCATTTCCATCGACGAACTGCGGGCGCTGGACGTGGACGGCATAACGAACAGGCTGTGCGCGGTCAGGGACTTTGGCAAGGTGGTTGCGAACGCTGCGGACTATGCTGACGTAAAGGTGCTCAGCGCCGCCATTTACCGCGCAATCGCCCGCGGAAAGCGCTTCATTCTGCGCACGGCAGCCTCGCTCGTCAAGGAGCTGGGGGGCGTCCCGGACAGGCCGCTGCTTACGCGCCGCGAGATGGTCACGGGCGATGCCAAAATGGGGGGCGTCGTCGTTGTCGGCTCGCACACGGACAAGACCACTCGCCAGCTCGCCGCCCTCGCGCAGCTCAGGGACGTGGAGTGCCTGGAGTTCAACTCCGACCTCGTTCTGGACGACGCGCTCTTCGCCGCGGAGACGGCGCGCGTAAGGCGCGCGCTGGAGGACATAATCCGCTCCGGCCGCACGGCGGTCGCCTATACTAAGCGCAAGCTGCTGACGGTCCCGGACGACACCCCGGAGGGGGCGCTTGTCCGCTCCGTAAAGATATCCGACGCGGTGCAGTCGCTCGTCGGAGAGCTTGAGGTCACCCCCGCCTTCGTCATAGCCAAGGGCGGCATAACCTCGAGCGACGTGGGCACCAAGGCGCTGGGGGTAAAGCGCGCGCTGGTCATGGGGCAGATACGCCCCGGAATCCCCGTGTGGAAGACCGGCCCGGAGAGCCGCTTCCCTGATACGCCGTACGTAATTTTCCCGGGGAATGTTGGAGAGGACTCCACGCTTCGAGAGTGCGTGGAAGTGCTGACAGAGAAATAAAGAAATAAAACAAATCTCCCGGAACGTTGGTTCCGGGAGATTTTTGCAGCTTATCGTTCGAGCCTAAAGTTGCGCGGGCTCACGGCAGTTTCTTGAATATCCAATCGAGGATGTCCCTGTACACCTCGTCGCGGTTTATCTCGTTGAGTATCTCATGCCTCGCCCCGGGGTAGAACTTGTAGGCCACGTCGCGCAGGCCCGCCTTGACGAACAGGCTGTAAACCCTGGCGACCTGCACGCCCCAGCCGCCGACGGGGTCGGCCTCTCCGCTTATCAGGAGCACCGGCGTGTCGCTGCGCATGCGCCTGAGCGCGGCGCGGGAGGAGATAATGCCGAGGCCGAACATCATGTCGCGGAATAGGCTGGTGGTCGGAATGAAGGTGCAGAGCGGGTCGGCGGCGTATTTATCGACTATGGCCTCGTCGCGGGTGAGCCAGTCGTATTTGGTGCGCAGCGGCTCTATGCCATTGTTGTAGCTGCCGAAGGCGAGGTTATAGATGGACTCGCTGCGGTGCATGGGGCCGTTTTTGAGCATGTCCGCGTCGCAGGCGAGCCGCCCTCCCGCGACAATGGGCGCGGGAGGCTGGCCCGTGCCGCAGATGATGGCGCCGCTTATCCTGCTCTGCGGGTGGCGAGTGAGCCAGGTGCGCACGAGGAAGCTGCCCATGGAGTGGCCAAAGATGAAATACGGCAGCTCGGGATACTGCTCATGCGTGCGGCGGCGCAGCTCCTCAATGTCGTCCACTACATGGAACCAGCCGTCATAGTCGGCGAAGAAGCCCAGGCGCTCCGGAGAGAGCACGCTCTGCCCGTGGCCAAGGTGGTCGTTGCCCACGACTACAAAGCCCTTGGAGGCGAGATAGCGCGCGAACGGCTCGTAGCGGCCAATGTACTCGTTGATGCCGTGCGAGAGCTGCACCACGCCGTTGAGGTCGCAGTCCGGTTCCCAGACGCGCACGTGTATGGGCGTTTTGCCCTCGCTGGAGGTGAAAAAGTATTCTCTTTCGGCGATGTTCGGCATTTATATTTGCCTCCTTTTGTGATATGATTTCTTTTGCCAACATTTTAGTCCAATTCGCCGCGCAAGTCAATGCGCAAAGGAGCAAGTATGAGTGATATATTAGTTGTCAGCACCGCCTCCCTCGCGCCCTGGATAGAGGGGCGCTTTGGCCTCATCACAGGCTGCGGCGGCGAAATCATGGCCCATATCGAGGCTGAACACGAGTTTCTGCCCCGTCCGGATATGGAGCAGGACCCCTCCTACCGCCAGATCATCCCATACGTTGCCGTCACGCGCGGCGGCGAGGTCTTCGCCACCCGCAGGCTGAACAAGGGCGGCGAGGCGCGCCTGCATGGGAAGCTCAGCCTTGGCGTCGGCGGCCATATAGAGCGCTGGGACGACGAGACGCGCGGGGGCATACTCATGCGCGCGCTCGAGCGCGAGGTTGCCGAGGAGGTGGGGGTTGAGAACATCGTCAGCCTCACGCCTCTGGGCGTCATAAACGAGGAGGGCGACGAGGTGAGCCGCGTCCACCTGGGCTTCCTCTTCCGCATGGAGGTCACGGGCGAGGTCACGGTGCGCGAGACGGAAAAGCTCGAGGGCATGTGGCTGCCAATATCCGGGCTGGAGAAGCACATGGACGAGTTCGAGGGCTGGTCCAAAATCGCCGCCCGGGCGCTCGCGCCTGTGCAGAGCGTTTTCACACCGGCCGATGTCCTGCTGCCCTCCGCGGGCGCCGACATGAGCAGGTGGAGCGTCGTCGCCTGCGACCAGTTCACCAGCGAGCCCGAATACTGGGCCGGCGCCGACGCCCTCGTGGGCGCCGCGCCGAGCACCCTGCGCATGATACTGCCGGAGGCCTACCTGGGTAAGGTGGATGAGCACGCCGAGCAGGAGAAGATATATGCCGCCATGGAGAGTTATGTAAACAGTGGCGTCCTGCGTGAGGTCCCCGACAGCTATATCTACGTTGAGCGCACGCTGCCCACCGGCGCGGTGCGCCGCGGCCTAGTGGGCAAGCTGGATCTGGAGCAGTACGACTGGGCGGAGGGCTCGCGCACCCCCGTGCGCGCCACAGAGGGCACGGTCGAGTCCCGCCTGCCGCCCCGGGCGGCGATACGCGCGGGAGCGTCCCTGGAGCTGCCGCATATCATGGTCTTCATCAACGGCCCCGCCGACACCCTGATAGCCTCGGCAAAGGGCGGCGAGCCGCTCTACGACTTTGAGCTCATGCTCGGCGGCGGGCAGATACGCGGCGAGCGAGTGAGCGGCGCGGCGGCCGAGGCGGTACGCGCCGGGCTGGATGCCCTGCCGGGCGAGATAAAGTTCGCCATGGGCGACGGCAACCACTCCCTCGCCGCCGCGAAGCTCTGCTGGGA